>JALYQH010000040.1 GCA_030855945.1 Pseudomonadota bacterium
GACATCAACTTCATCATCAACGCCGAGTCGAAAAGCTTCGCCGAGCAGTTCGCGCGCGATCATGGCCCATGCGCATGCGCGATGGCGTTCCGGGTCAAAGACGCCAAGGCGGCACATGCCCGCGCGCTGGAGCTCGGCGCGACCGACGCCAAGTCGGATGTTGCCGAGGGCGAACTCGACATCCCGGCGATCGAGGGGATCGGCGGATCGCGGCTCTATCTGGTCGATCGCTACGGTTCAAACGGATCGATCTACGAGGTCGATTTCGACTTTTTCGACGATGCGCCGCAACAGGAGGCGAGCCACGCCAGCCACCTCACCTATATCGACCACCTCACCCACAATGTGCATCGCGGGCGGATGGCGCATTGGGCGGAATTTTACGAAAAGCTCTTCAACTTCCGCGAGATTCGCTATTTCGATATCGAAGGGAAGGTCACCGGGCTGATCTCCAAGGCGATGACCAGCCCGTGCGGCAAAATCCGCATTCCGTTGAACGAAAGCCAGGACGACAAGAGCCAGATCGAGGAGTTCTTGCGCGACTATAAGGGCGAGGGCATCCAGCATATCGCGCTTGGGTCGGATGATATTTATTCAGCGGTCGACATCCTGCGGACACGCGGAATTCCGTTCCAGGACACGCCCGATACGTATTACGAACTGGTCGACGAGCGCGTCGCGGGCCATGGCGAGCCCACCGCCGAGCTCGAGAAGCGCCGCATCCTCGTCGACGGTGCGCCGACCGAGGGTCAGGGCCTGCTGCTCCAGATTTTCACCCAGAATGCGATCGGCCCGATCTTCTTCGAGATCATCCAGCGCAAGGGCAATGAAGGGTTCGGCGAGGGCAATTTCAAGGCGCTGTTCGAGAGTATCGAACTTGATCAGATGCGGCGAGGGGTGATTTAGCCGGTCCTTCGATACGCCGCTGCGCGGCTACTCAGGATGAGCGGAATTGGTTGGTCTTCTGCCCTTGCCCGCTCATCCTGAGTAGGGACTGAGTACGCGAAGCGCACCGAAGGCCCGTATCGAAGGAAGCACATGACTAACGACGCCTATATCTGCGATGCAATTCGCACCCCGATCGGCCGCTACGGGGGTGCGCTGAGCTCGATCCGTGCCGACGATCTCGCGGCCATTCCGATCCGCGCCTTGATCGAGCGCAACCCGGGAGTCGACTGGGCCGATCTCGACGACGTGATCCTTGGCTGCGCCAACCAGGCGGGCGAGGATAATCGCAATCTGGCGCGGATGGCGGGCTTGCTCGCGGGGCTGCCCGACAGCTCGGGCGGGGTGACGCTCAATCGGCTGTGCGGGTCGGGGCTTGATGCGGTGGCAATGGCAGCGCGCGCGATTCGCGGTGGCGATGCCGACCTCATCATCGCCGGCGGCAGCGAAAGCATGAGCCGCGCGCCGTTCGTCATGCCCAAGGCGACCAGCGCGTTCGACCGTACCGCCGAAATTTACGACACCACCATCGGCTGGCGCTTCGTCAATCCGAAGATGCGCGACCAATATGGCGACGACACGATGCCGAGCACGGCGGAGAATGTCGCACAGGAATTTCAGGTCAGCCGCGAGGATCAGGACGCGTTCGCGCTGCGAAGCCAGGAGAAGACGGCGGCCGCGCAAGCGAGCGGGCGACTGGCGGCGGAGATCGTCGCGGTCGAGATCGCGCAGCGCAAAGGCGATTCGCTGATCGTCGACAAAGATGAGCATCCCCGCCTGACCAGCCTCGACAAGCTCGCCAAATTGAAGCCGATCGTTCGGGGGGACGGCACGGTCACCGCCGGCAACGCCTCGGGCGTTAATGATGGCGCGGCGGCGATGATCGTCGCCAGCGAGGAAGCGGCGAGACGCCACGGCCTGACCCCCCGCGCGCGCATCCTCGGCGCCGCGGTCGCGGGCGTGCCGCCGCGGATCATGGGCATCGGCCCGGCCCCGGCAAGCGAGAAATTGCTCAAGCGACTGGGCCTGACGATCGGCGACATGGACGTGATCGAGCTCAACGAAGCGTTCGCCGCGCAGGGGCTGGCGGTGATGCGCCAGCTCGGGCTCGCCGACGACGCACCACACGTAAACCCCAATGGCGGCGCGATCGCGCTCGGCCATCCGCTCGGCATGTCCGGCGCCCGGCTTGCACTGACCGCAACCGAAGAATTGCAGCGCGGCGGCGGCCGCTATGCGCTCGCCACAATGTGCATCGGCGTCGGCCAGGGGATCGCGCTGGCGCTAGAGCGGGTGTGATGGTCGACGAAGCGGCGATCTGGGCGGTGCTGGCCGAAGTGCCCGACCCAGAGATTCCGGCGGTGTCGGTAGTCGATCTCGGCATCGTTCGCGGGGTGAAAGACGGCATGGTCCAGATTACCCCGACCTATTCGGGCTGCCCGGCGACCCAGTTCATCGAGGAAAGCATTCGCGAAGCGCTCGACGCCGCCGGCTATCGCGAGATCGGCATTGAAACGCTGCTGTCACCGCCGTGGACCACCGACTGGATCAGCGAGGCCGGCAAGGCCAAGCTCCACGCTTACGGCATCGCCCCGCCCGACCTCGCCAAGGCGGCGACCTGCCCGCAATGCGGATCGACCGATACCGAGGAAGTCAGCCGGTTCGGCTCGACCCCGTGCAAGGCGCAATGGCGGTGCAAGGAATGCCTGGAGCCGTTCGACCGCTTCAAATGCCATTGAGGATTACAAGAAGGGGTCGGGCGCTCCCAGCAGCTTGCGCGCGCCATCGTGGAGTCCGTCGGAGGGTGGGGATTTCAACCGAAAAAGCCGCAGTCTTTGCTCGCCCGGCACGGCGTCGAGCCTGAAATTGCCGCTTTCCAGCAGGCCCGCGATCCAATCCAGGAAGGCACCAAGCGATGGGGCGAGGACGACCTTCACGTCTTCATCGCGGCCGTAGAGAATGACTTGGCCGACGCGGCCGCCAGGCCAGGGATCGAAGTCCAGCCCGATGTTATTGCCCGAGCCGTCCAGAGTGAGCGGAATCCAGCGCGGATTGACGTAAGCCGGATCGACCGCACCCTGGGGCCAGGAGGCAGCGGGGATCATGTAACGGTTGCCCCCGAAGCCGGCGATGATCTCGTTCCAGCTAGCCCAGTCCGACGCCGCCCGGCGGAGGGACACCAACGGCAGGCCGTAAATATGACCCCAACGGTCATCCTCTTCGCCATCATGCCAGCGGTACAATGCGCGGTACGACCTGGGCAACGTGATGCCGACCAGCCCTTCAAATGCGTCGATCTGTGCGTCGGTGGCGGGCGGGTTGAAGACATATTTTTCGGGCGGCAGATGCGCCGCATACCAAGCATCGAGGCGCGCGAGCACGGGGGCAATATCTTCGTCGATAAGCGGTTTCGGCTGTCCGGGCGGCCGCGCGGGAGGATCGCCGTCGGACATGGGCATTCCCTTCCTTATCTGCTGGCGGGCACACATTGCGGGAAGGAGGCCGCCAACCGCCGCCGCCCCAGCCAGTGACCCGCCGATCAAGAGATTGCGCCTTGTCGGATCCATCGCCTAGGCCGCCTAGCCGCACTGCCCGCGGTGGAGCAGCTTATGATCGGCAAGCACTAGCGCGACCATTGCCTCGACCACCGGCGCGCCGCGGATGCCGACGCAGGGGTCGTGGCGGCCCTTGGTGACAGCATCGGCCTCATTGCCCGCCGCATCCAAGCTCGGCACGGGGATGCGGATCGAGGAGGTCGGCTTGAACGCGACGCGGACGAGGATCGGCTGACCCGTCGAAATGCCGCCCGCGATCCCGCCGGCATGGTTGCTGCCGAAGCTCGCACCAGCCCGCATGGCATCCGCATTTTCGCTGCCCCTGAGCAGCGCCGAGCCGAAACCGTCGCCAATCTCGACGCCCTTGACCGCGTTGATTCCCATGCAGGCGGCGGCAAGCTCGGCGTCGAGCTTGGCATAGATCGGCGCGCCCCAGCCGGCGGGAACTCCGGTGGCGGCGCATTCGATCACGGCGCCGAGGCTGTCGCCGGCAGCCCGAGCCTCGTCGAGCATCGCGTCCCACTGCGCCTCGTCGGGCTCGCCGCCGATCTCGACGACGTTTGCGGAGATTTGGACTTCTGGAATCACCAGTCGCGCCACCGCCCCGCCAGCCACACGCATCGCCGTCTCGCGCGCCGAGGCACGGCCGCCGCCGCGCGGGTCGCGCAGGCCGTATTTGGCGTCGTAAGTGAAGTCGGCGTGGCCTGGCCGATAGGGCGCGTCCCTGGGATAGTCAGCGCTGCGGGCATCGACATTGTCGATCATCAGCGCGATCGGCGTTCCGGTCGTCCTGCCCTCGTAGAGCCCGGACAGGATGCGCACCCGGTCGGGCTCCCGACGCGGCGAGACGTTTCTTGAGTTCCCCGGCCGGCGCAGGTCGAGGAAGCGCTGGATCCATGCTTCGTCGAGCGCGAGCCCCGGCGGGCATCCGTCGATCACCGCGCCGATCGTCGGGCCGTGGCTTTCGCCCCAGGTGGTAAGGCGCAGCAGATGGCCGAAGCTGTTGATGCTCATGCCGCTCCCTCGATCGTGGCGCCGAGACCCTGCATCACTTCGGCGAAGGTTGGGAAGCTGGTCGCGATCATTTCCGCATCATCGACCGCCACCGGCTGTTCGGCTGCGAGTCCGAGGGTGAGGAAGGCCATGGCGATGCGGTGATCGCCGCTGGCGACGACGGTGCAGCCGCCACTAACCTTGCCGCGCCCGAAAATGCGCAGCGAGTCGCCGTCGGACAGAGCTGCGACTCCGCACGCGGTCAGGCCGGCGACGATCGCGCCGAGGCGGTCGCTTTCCTTGACCTTGAGTTCGGCGAGGCCCTCGATCACGCTTTCGCCGTCGGCGAAGGCGCAGGCGATGGCGAGCGCGGGAATCTCGTCGATCATGGCCGGGATTTGCCCGGGCGTGACCCGGCAAGGCTGCAACGGCGCATGGCGAAGCGTCATGTCGGCGACGATCTCGCCCGACTGGATGTGCTCGTTCGACAGGCTGATGTCGGCGCCCATCGCCTCGAGCGTTTCGTAAAGACCGGTGCGGAGCAGGTTGACGAGCAGACCGCGCACGGTGACCGACGATCCCGGGACGATCGCGGCGGCGACCAAGGGGAAGGCCGCCGAGGAGGGGTCGGCGGCGATCGCCAGCTCGCAACCGGTCAAGCTGCGCCGGTCGCCGAGCGTCGAGCCTTCGATGTCCACCCCGAACTGGCGGAGCATGATCTCGCTATGGTCGCGGCTTGGGGCGGGCTCGGCGATCCGCACCGCCGCGCCGGTGGCGAGTCCAGCGAGAAGCAGCGCCGACTTGACCTGCGCCGAGGCTGGGACGTTGGTGTAATCGATCCCGCCGAGGCGCTGGCCGTGGACGGTGATCGGCAGCCGCTCGCCGCCGTCGAACTTCGCCCCCATCCGTTCGAGCGGGGCGGTGACGCGGCGCATCGGCCGCGCCAACAGCGAGGGGTCGCCGGTGAAGGTCGCCACCACGCCCTCCATTCCCGCGACCGCGCCGATCAGGAGCCGCGCGGCGGTGCCGCTATTGCCGCAGTCGATTGACCGGTCAGGTGAGCGCCAGCTCCCGCCGCGCACGCGCCATTTGCCGGCATCCAGCCGCTCAATCTCGATCCCGAATGCCTTGAGCGCGCTTGCCGTGGCGAGGGTGTCGGCGCTTTCGAGCAGGCCGCTGATGCGTGTTTCGCCCTCGGCCATCGCGCCGAGGATCAGTGCCCGGTGCGAGCAGCTCTTGTCGCCCGGGATCCCCGCCTCGCCGACGAGCGCCGCGCCGGGCCGCGCGACGAGCTTCACGCCAGCAACGCCGCGACGTGGCCGGCGAGGTCGATCGCCTGGGTGCGATTGAGCCGCGGGTCGCAGGCGGTGAGCCAGTTGCGGTCGAGGTCGTCGAGCGACGCCGGACCGCGCCCGCCGAGGCATTCGGTGACGTCGAGCGCGCTCATTTCAAGATGCAGCCCGCCGGGATGCACGCCCTCGGCGCGGGCGATGGCGATGAACGCATCGATCTCCGCGAGGATGTCTGGCAGGCGGCGGACCTTGCGCGTGCCGACCGTCGCGGTGTTGCCGTGCATCGGGTCGATCGCCCACACGACACGCCGTCCGGCATCGCGAGTGGCGCGGACCAGCGGCGGGAGGGCTTTCGCGATGCATTTAGCGCCGAAGCGGCCGATCAGCACCAGCTTGCCCGGCCGGTTGGCCGGGTCGAGTGCATCGACCAGTCGGAGAAGCTCATCGGCGGTCAGCGAAGGCCCGCATTTGACTCCGACGACGTTCTCGACCCCGCGCAGGAATTCGACATGCGCTCCATCCGCCTGCCGGGTGCGCTCCCCGAGCCAGAGCATATGACCCGAGGTTGCCCACCAGCCGCCAGCCGGATCGCGCCGGGCCAGTGCCTCCTCATAGGGCAGGAGCAGCGCTTCGTGGCTGGTAAAGATCGGCTGGCCGGGTACGCGCGCCGCGGCGAGGCTGGCGGCGGTGCCGACCGACTGCATGTGCGCGCGGATCATTCTTTGAGGGTCAGCTGTTCGCGCTACCGCGTCGAACAAAGCTCCATTGACGATGTCGCCGCGGTAGGCTGGCAGGCTCGCGCCGTCATGCGTTTCCATGTCGGCGCTGCGCGGCTTGGCGAATTGCCCGGCGATCCGCGCCACCTCGATCAGCGGACCGGTTGCCGGATCGAGCCGCGCCGCCATCGCATCGAACAGGCCGACGATCCCCGCGACCTGTTCGGCAACTGGGTCGTCGAAGCTTTCGGCGCAATCGCCGCCCTGGAGGAGAAATCCGTCGCCCGCTGCGAGCCGTGTCATCGCCGACCGTAACTGCGCCGCATCCTCGGTGGTCACCACCGCCGCGGCGCCCGCCAGTCGCGCCTCGACACGCCGCAGCGCTTCCGCGTCGGCATAGGCCGGCATCTGCAATACAGGTCGGCGGCGCCATGACGAAGGGTACCAGCCGTCGGGGTGAACCAAAGTCGCGGTCATCGCCGCCGCCCTAGCCTATCGGGCCGCGCTTGCAAAAATTACGCGTTGGGGCGCCGTGTGGCTGCCTTCATCGACTCGACGAAATCCCGAACGGCGGCTGGCCCTTCCCCGACCTTGCTGACGATCGCCGACCCCGAAATGACTCCGGCCGCGCCGCTGGCGAGCGCCTGGCCGACATGGCTTGGACTGGAGATGCCGAAGCCGAGCACAGGCGGCGGCGCGCCGACCTCGTCCAGGGCGGCGAATAGCGAGCGATGGTCGAGCGAAAGCTCGGCATCGGCGCCGGTGACGCCTGCTCGGGCTACGCAATAGGTGTAGCCCGACGACAAAGAAGCAATCCTGGCCAGCGTTGCGTGCGGGGTGTTGGGGGCAGCGATCATCACCAGATCAATGCCGGCCGCCTTCGCCGCCGCGGCATAGGGCGCGGCTTCGAGGGTCGGTACGTCGGCGACGAGCAGGCTGTCGGCACCGGCGTCGGCGAGCTCGCGGCAGAAGGTCTCGATACCGCGCGCGGCGACGATGTTGGCGTAGGTGAGGATGCCGATCGGGATTGCGTCATGCCTGGCGCGGAAGGCGGCGATGAGATCGAGGCAATGGCGCGTCCGTACTCCGGCGGCGAGCGCGCGGATCGAGGCCTGCTGGATGACCGGACCGTCGGCCACGGGATCGCTGAACGGGATGCCAAGCTCGACCATGTCGGCGTCGCCTTCCACCAGCGCGTCGAGCAGCGCGGCGCTGGTGGCGAGGTCGGGATCGCCGAGCATCAGGAACGCGCCAAACGCGCCTTCGCCGGTGGCGGCGCAGCGCTCGAACATGGCGGAATAGCGCGTCATGCCCGGTCTCCAAGCAGCGTCTGAGCCTGCGTCATGTCCTTGTCGCCGCGCCCCGAGAGGTTGACGAGCAGAATCGGATTGTCGTCGCGCTCCTCAGCCAGCTTGAGCGCATGCGCCAGCGCATGGGCGCTTTCAAAGGCGCAGACGATGCCTTCGCTCCGCGCCAAGGCGACGAAGGCGTCGAGCGCGGCGGCGTCCTCGCAGCCGACATAGGAAGCGCGGCCGATCTCTTTCAAATGCGCGTGCTCGGGGCCGACCGCGGGATAATCGAGCCCGGCCGAGATCGACCAGCTTTCGCTGATCTGGCCGTCCTCGTCCTGGAGGACCAATGTCTCGGCGCCGTGGAGGATGCCTTGGCGGCCTTTCAAGATGGTCGCGCCATGCTCGATCCCATCGAGACCCTTGCCCGCCGCCTCGACCCCGATCAGTTCGACTTCATCGTCGAGAAAGTCCGAAAAAATGCCGATGGCGTTCGAGCCGCCGCCAACGCAGGCGATCACCGCGTCGGGGAGCTGGCCCTCAATGTCGAGGATTTGCTCGCGCGCTTCCTTGCCGATGACGCGCTGAAATTCGCGCACCATGAGCGGGAAGGGGTGCGGGCCGGCGACGGTGCCGAGCAGATAATGGGTGTCGGCAAAGCTTGCGGTCCAGTCGCGCAGCGCCTCGTTGACCGCGTCCTTCAAGGTGCGCGAACCGGCGGTGACCGGGATCACCTCGGCGCCCATCAGCTTCATCCGGAAGACGTTGAGCGACTGCCGCTCGACATCCACTTCGCCCATGTAGATTTTGGTTTCGAGCCCGAACAGGGCCCCGGCAAGCGCGGTGGCAACACCGTGCTGGCCGGCCCCGGTCTCGGCGATGAGCCGGGTCTTGCCCATGCGCTTGGCGAGCAACGCCTGGGCGAGCACCTGGTTCGTCTTGTGCGCGCCGCCGTGGAGCAAATCTTCGCGCTTAAGATAGATGCGCGCCTTGCCGGCGCCGAGGTTGCGGCAGCGGGTCAGCGGAGTCGGCCGGCCCGCGTAAGTGGTGAGGAGGCTGGAGAGCTCGGCGTTGAACGCCTCGTCCTGCTGCGCGTCGAGAAACGCCGCCTCGAGTTGCTCCAGCGCGGGGACGAGGATCTCCGGGACATAGGCGCCGCCATAGCGCCCGAAGCGGCCGTCGAGCCTCACGCCCCATCCCCGCGAACGGCGGGGCGAAGCGCGGCGAACAATGCTTCGACCTTGGCAGAATCCTTGATGCCTGGTCGCGCTTCGACGCCCGAGCCGACATCGAGGCCGTAGGCGCCGACGCGGGCGGCGGAGCGGACATTGGCCGGCTCGATCCCGCCCGCGAGGAACCCGCCGGGCAAATCCTCGCGGCCCTTGACCAATGCCCAGTCGAAGGCACTGCCGGTGCCGCCGCTGGCGCCACCGTTCAGCGTGTCGAATAGGCTGCGGTCGGCGCCGGCGCGGCGCGGCTCGGCGAGGGAGTCGACCCCGCACGATGCCCATAGTTCGACGCTGGCGGGGAGACGCGAGCGCAGGTCGCCGATCTCAGTCTCCGTCTCGCGCCCGTGGAGCTGGACCGCGTCGAGATTGAGCGTCTCGGCCGCCTCGAGGACTTCGGCGGGCGGCGCATCGCGGAAGACGCCGACCGACTTCAACCCAAATTCGCGGGCGGTCTTTGTCAGTGCCTGAGCCGCATCGAAGGATATCGCGCGCGGAGTTCCGGGAACCAGGATGAAGCCGGCATGGCTTGCCCCGGCGGCCGCGGCGAGTGCCACATCCTCGATGCGGGTCAGGCCGCACAGCTTGACCCGGCCATGGACCAGAGCGCGCGCTGCTTCAGATATATCGGGCGCGGCCATCAACGCCGAGCCGACGAGAAAGGCGTCGGCATAAGGCGCGAGTCGCTCGACATCGGCGCGCGAGGAAATGCCTGATTCGGAAATCACCAGCACGTCGCTCGGCACCAGCGGCGCGAGGCGCTCGGTGACGGGAAGGTCGGTGGTCAGCGTCTTGAGGTCGCGATTGTTAATTCCGATAATCTGCGCGCCAAGCGCTAGCGCGCGGGCAAGCTCGACCTCGTCATGGACTTCGACGATCGCGTCCATCGCCAGCCGGCGCGCCTCGGCGAGCACCGCCGCCGCGTCGCCGTCGCCGAGGACCGACAGCATCACCAGCACAGCGTCGGCGCCGGCGGCGCGGGACTCGCTCACCTGCGCGGGATCGACGATGAAGTCCTTGGCGAGAATCGGGCCGTCGAAGCGCGCGCGCACGGTTCGCAAATCGCCCAGCGAACCGCCGAAGTCCGCACCGTCGGTAAGCACGCTGATCGCATCGGCGATCGGCGCATAAGCGGTGACCGCCTGTTCGACGGTCATCTCGCTTCGGTGGCCCGAGGGCGAGGCGCGCTTGACCTCCATCACGAAACGCGCGCCCGGTTTAGCAAGCGCGCCCCGGAGGCTGCGCGTCGTCGGTGCCGCGTCGACCGCGCGGCCGTTAAGGCGCGCGGCAACTTCCTCCCGCTTGCGAGCAACGATCCGCGCAAGAACGTCAGCCACGAGTCGCGCCGATATAGGCGTCGAGCACCTCGCCCGACTTGCCCGACAGCAAGGCCTCGCGCGCCATCCCGGCGGCATCGAGCAAAGTCGCGGCCTTGCCGGCCGTCAGGAGCAAGGCGGCGGCGTTGAGGGTGACCATGTCGATTTCCGCGCGATTGCCCTGCCCGGCGAGCAACAGGCGCAGCCGCACCGCATTTTCCTCCGCGTCGCCGCCGGTGACAACGCTGAGCGGGGCGCGTTCGAGGCCGGCGTCCTCCGGCGTCAGCTCGATTTCGGTCATCTCGCCGCCCGACAGGCGGATCGCGCGAGTCTCCCCATGCAGCGCGACCTCGTCGAGGCCGGAGCCATGGACGATCAGCGCTTGTTCGACCCCCATCGCGCCCAGGGTTTGCGCGATCCGCCGCAGCATCTTGGGGTCCGCGACGCCGAGCAATTGCACCGGCGGGCGCGCCGGATTGATGCATGGGCCGAGCAGGTTCATCACGGTGCGGACGGACAGTTGCCGGCGCACCAGCGCGGCATGCTTCATGCCCGGATGATAGGCCGGTGCGAACAGGAAGCAGAAGCCGGTCTGGTCGAGCGCCCGTCGCGCCTCGTCAGGAGCGACGTCGATCCTTACACCGAGCGCCTCCAGGACGTCGGCCGAGCCGCAGCGCGAGCTGACGCTGCGATTGCCGTGCTTGGCGATCGGAAGGCCGCATGCCACGGCGACGAACGCAGTCGCGGTCGAGACGTTGATCAGGCCCGACCCGTCGCCGCCGGTCCCGCAGCAATCGGCGAACAGATAATCGGGCCGCTCGAAGGGTAGCGCGGCTCCGGACAGCGCATGCGCCGCGCCGATCATCTCCTCGGCGGTCTCGCCCTTCATCCTGAGCGCGATGAGCATCCCGGCGATCTCCGCCGGCTCGAGCTTGCCGAGTACCAGCCGCTCGAACAGATGTTCGGACTCGTCGACCGTCAGATCTTCGCCGACGAGCAGCTTGGGCAAGGGATTGGGCACCGGGCCGAGGTCGGCGATGGGATGCGGGGCGGGCGCGGGAGCCAGTTGGGCGGATCGACGCATGGAGATTTCCTTATTCGAATCGGGGCAAACAAAAAGCCCGCCGGTGGGGCGGGCTTCGATCGGGTCGGGTGGTGGACTAAATCACCAGCCGCGCCATCGCGCCGCGCCAAGCAAGGACGCACGCCACCAGCCAAGACCGGCGGTGGCCGGGATCTCGAGGGAGGCGATGTTGCTCATGCCGCAATCTTCGGGCGGGGCGCCGCGGCTGTCAACCCGGCAAAGTCCAAGCGGCACTCCTCGGCCCAGTCAAGCAGTGCGCCGAGCAGCCGGTCACCCATTGGGGTCAGAATCGATTCCGGGTGGAACTGCAGCCCGAACTGGCCGGCTTCAAAATCGGATACCGCCATCGCCATGCCATCAAGAACCGCATGGACGCGGAGCCGTTCCGGGACGGCGTTGAGCGGGGTGCACAAGGAATGATAGCGGCCGACCCGCATCGGGCTGGGTAGCCCAGCGAACGGTCCGCGGCCATCGTGCTCGATCGCCGACGACTTGCCGTGGCTGGCCTCATGCGCGCGCACCACGGTGCCGCCCGCCGCCTCGACGATCGCCTGATGGCCGAGGCAGATTCCGATCAGCGGCACTCGGCCGGCGGCAAGCGAGATTAAATCGAGGCTGCAACCCGCGTCTTGCGGGCCACCCGGACCCGGCGACAGCATCAGCATCGCGCCGCACTGAAGCGCGCGCGCGACCGCCATCTCGGCCGAAACCGAATTTGGCGTGACTTCGACCATTGCCTCCGCGGCGCGGCAGGCGCGGGCGAGGCTGGAGGTGAAGCTGTCGCGATTGTCGATGAGGACCACCCTCATATCGCCGCTCCTGACGGGCGAGCAGCGGCCCAAAGCCGGTGCGTCTTGCGTCTGCGCCGACCGGAGCGGTCCGCGCGCGCCATGTCAAGCAACGCATTTTTCGGGTTGCGCGGTGGGCGGGGCATCCCTAGAGGTTCTGTTCCATTGTTTTAATACGGTGTAACAAAATGTCTTCTGATTGGAGCCCGATTGGGCGCGCGGCATTGGTCGATGAGTTGGCCCAAGCGCTCGCCGCGCTGGGCTCGGCGGCCGACGCGCGCGCCGTGCTCGCCGACCTGTGCACCCCTGCCGAGGTCCACACGTTGGCCGAGCGGTGGCACGTCGCCCGGCTGCTCGACGAGGGCAAGCTGACCTACCGCGAGATTCACGATGCGACCGGGGTCAGCACCACCACCATCGTTCGAGTCGCGCGCTTCCTCCGTCAGGAGGAGAATGGCGGCTATCGTATTCTGCTCGACGCCGCCAAGGACCGCGCGCGATGAGCCCCGACCGCAGCCGGCTCCACATCGCTCTTCAGAAGTCGGGCCGGCTCGCCGACCAGAGCCGGCAATTGCTCAAAGCAGCGGGGCTTAAATTGAGCGAGGCAGGCAAGAATCACCTCACTGCCCGCGCCGAGAATTTCCCGCTCGACCTGATGTTCGTTCGCGACGACGACATTCCCACCTTCGTCGCCGACGGGGTGTGCGAGCTCGGCATCGTCGGCCAGAATGTACTCGAGGAATATGCGCTCGGGCAGCAGGGGCGGCGCTTCGAGGAAGTGGCGCGCCTCGGCTTCGGGCGGTGCAGCCTCAAGATCGCCGCGCCCGACAGCCTGAATTTCTTCAACGTGGCGATGCTGGCGGGTCAGCGCATCGCGACCTCCTATCCGCACCTGCTCGAACGGTTTCTCGCTGAGCGCGGGATCAGCGCCGAGATCGTCACCATGCGCGGAGCGGTCGAACTGGCGCCGCGGCTGGGAATAGCGCGGTTCATCTGCGACCTCGTCTCGACCGGCGCAACGCTCGAGGCCAATGGGCTGGCCCCGGTCGCCGACGTGTTCGACAGCGAGGCGGTGCTGGTGCGCACGTCGAAGCCGATCGACGC
>JALYQH010000077.1 GCA_030855945.1 Pseudomonadota bacterium
TCGCGCCCGCGCTGGGTCGGGCAATCCGGCAGGGGGCCGGCACCGCCGACGACCATCCTGCCATGCATAGAATATTGTTCACCGCCAACAGCTGTCGGCGGCGGAAGGCGGCCCCTTAGCAGCGCCCTCCGCGCATTTCAAGGCAATGCCCCTCCCACCATCAAAAGCGGCGACGGTTCCGTCACTTACGACGAAGCGAGCGACTCCTGCGACCGGAGCCGGGAAATTTCGCTTTAAGTTATCGGCGATTAACCTTCCGACCGGTATAACGGACGCTTCATTCAGAGGGGTTCCCATGTCATTGAATCGTCGGGAAATGTTGCGGCTTGGTGCCGCTGGCGCGGGCGGGTTGCTGCTGACGGCAGCGGGAAGCTCCAGGCCGCTGCCGGCTTCCGCCTTCGCGCGTCCCCCGGTTCCGCTTCCTCCCCTTCCGCCCGCCGCACCGGTCGCCGTGGCCGCACCGCGCGCCCCGCTCGGGATCAACCCGGCGCTGTTCGCGCGGGCCAAGGCTGCACTCGATTCTCATGGCCGCTCGATTCGTCATCGCGACTGGGTCGGCATTGTCGATTTCTCGCTCGGCAGCAACGCACCGCGCTTCCACCTCGTCCATTTGCCGAGCGGCCAGGTCGAAAGCCATGCGGTCGCTCACGGCCGCGGGTCGGACCCGGCGCATTCGGGCTATCTCGACCGTTTTTCGAACGCGTTCGGATCGCTCGCAACCTCGAACGGCACCTACATCACCAGCGACACCTATGAAGGCAAATACGGCCATTCGATGCGCGTGCGCGGGCTCGACTGGTCGAACAATAATGCCGAGCCGCGGGCGATCGTCATCCACAACGCCTGGTATGCCGAACCGGACATGATCGGGCAGCATGGCAAGCTCGGCCGGTCGGAAGGCTGCTTCGCGTTCAGCCGCGCCAGCCAGTGGCAGGTGATGAACCGCCTCCACGACGGCCGCATGATCTACGCCGACAAGACGGCCTGAAGCCAAGCACGCACACAAAAAGGGGGGCTCCCCTGCAAAGGGGAGCCGCCCTTTTTTTGCCCCCTATCTGGAGGCGGAAGTCTTGGTCGACGAAGCGGCGGTCTGCGCCTTGCCGCCCGAATCGAGCAGCGCCGCGATCACCTTGGTGTCGCGTTTGTAGACATCATTATAGTCGACGATAGTCCCGTCGGTCAGCGCCGCCGAGCTGAAATAGACGATATAGACCGGCAGCGGCTTGACGAATTTGGCCTCGACCGTCTTCTTGCTGGCGAGCGCCTCGGCGATCTTGGCGCGGTTCCATTCGCCGCCGTCGTCGCTGCCAAGCTCGGCCGCGAGGTCGTGGATATTCTCGGTGCGGATGCAGCCATGGCTGAGCGCGCGATCCCGGCTGTCAAAGCGTTTGCGGGCATTGGTGTCGTGCAGGAAAATCGCCTCGCCGTTGGGCATCACGAACTTCATCTCGCCGAGCGCATTGTTCGGCCCCGGAGGCTGGCGCCAGCGCTGGACCTTGCCGTCCTTGCCCTTGACCGCGACATAGCCATTCTTGCCCGCGACTTCCTTCGAAATGCTCTGCGGCACTTCCCACCACGGGTTGAGGATGACCCCGGTCGCCATCACGGCGAGCTGCGGCGTGGGAGTCTTGATCGCACCGGCGATGGCGCGCTGCTTCCAGCGCGTCGCGCCATTTTCGACTAGGGTCGCATGGTAAGCGGGCACGTTGACGATGATATATTTCTCGCCGAGCTCGCGCGGGAGCCAGCGCCAACGATCCATGTTGAGGCGGATTCGGTTGAGCTTCGCGGTCTCGGCGGCCGGCGTCACTTCGAGCGCATAGCGAAGCGCCCCATATTGGGGATGCTGCGGAAGCAGCCCGCCGAGCGCCTCGGCGACGCGGTGCGAAGCGAGCGCCTGATCGAGCAGCAGCCGTTGGCGGGTCTCATCCAAGTCCTTGTCGACGATGTGCCAACCGACGCGCGCGGAGCCGCGGACATGGCCGAGGGCGAGGTCCGACGACAATTTGTTGAAGCGGTCGGTCGCCGCCGCCGAAATCAGCAGCGGATCGCCGCCGCGGATCGCCCGCTCGAGCCCGGCGGGGTCATAGTCGTTCGGCGACAGCCCCTCGCGGCCAATGCCGCGAATATAGGTGAGCAATTGCGCGGCATCGCCAACCTGCCACACGGCCGGCGGCAGGGCGGGCGCGGCCTCGAC
>JALYQH010000079.1 GCA_030855945.1 Pseudomonadota bacterium
AATCCGGTCCTTGGTTCGGCTCGGGTAGCTTTGCATCCCGCCGAAGCCGCGGAAGTTCTGGACCTGGTCGAGGCTTTGCGACCCGAGTAGATAATGGATCGCGTGGAACAGCGGCCCGCCGTGGGGCTTGACCGCCACCCGGTCGTTCGGCCCGAGCGCGTGAAAATAAAGCGCGGCCATGATCGCCGACATCGACGCGCAACTCGCCTGATGCCCCCCGACCTTGAGCCCGTCCGCTGATTCGCGGACATGGTTGGCGTGGTGGATCGTCCACGCCGACAGGAAGCGCAGGCGCTCGTCGAGAATCTTGAGGGAGTCGATGTCGGCGGTGGTCATGCTCGGTCCGTAAACGCTCCTCTGGCTCGCGCAAAGCAGCTCGGACGAATCATGATTGCGGGGTCGTAACGATGGGACTGCCAACCGAATCGGGAACGTAACCACCCGGCGCGGGTTAATAGCTTAACGGCACCATCCCTAGGAAAATTAATGGCCACTCAGCTTCGCGCAGTCTCTGTGTCGATGACGCATGTTTTCGACGATTTCGATCATCGCGCACTCGCAGCGTGGAATCACGAGCGGCTCGCTCCGGGATTCCCGAGCGCGGACTGGGCGATGCAGCTTGCGCGCGACCATCGCCTCCTGAAGATCGAAGGTGAATTTCTCGAAGCGTTACGTGCCGAGGCCGAAGATGAAGCGGCGCAGGTTCCGACCGACGCCGATGGATTCGTCGCCTGGTTCGAGGGCCTCGAACAGGATGGCCCCGGACAGTGTGATCCGCTTTTCCCGTGGCTCGCCGAGGAGGCGGGGCTCGAGGATATGCGCTGGTTCCTGCGTCAGGAGGCGGCGGGCGAGGCCGGCTTCGACGATCTGGTCGCTTATACGCAGGTCAAATTGCCGACCTCTGCCAAGCTCGAGCTTGCCCGCAATTATTGGGACGAGATGGGCCGCGGCAACGTCAAGGGCATGCACGGCCCGATGCTCGACGTGCTGGTCGAGCGGCTGGCGCTCGAGCCGACGATCGAGACGACCGTGCCCGAGAGCCTGATGCTGGCCAACGCGATGACCGGAATGGCGACGGCGCGGCGCTTCGCCTGGCATTCGATCGGCGCGCTCGGAGTGATCGAACTGACCGCGCCCTGCCGCGCCGCCTGCGTCGCCAAGGGCCTCCGCCGCCTGGGCTTTTCGGGCAAGGAGCGCCATTATTTCGACCTTCACGCGGTGCTCGACGTCAAGCATAGCGCCGACTGGAACCGCGAGGCGCTGCGGCCGCTGGTCGAGGAAGAGCCCCGCCGTGCAACCGCGATTGCCGAGGGAGCGCTAATGCGGCTGGCGTGCGGCGCGCGCTGCTTCGAGCGCTATCGGGAGGAGCTTTGGTAATGCTCCTCGATTTTTCCTCTCAAAGCGCAGCGTTCGACACCGACGATTGCGCCAGCCGCGTCTCGCGCTGGGGCGCATCGTCCGAAACCGGCCGACTGACCGATGTCCTGCTGAGCGCCCCGCCGCATCTAACGATCGTCCCGTGCAACGAGGTCAGCCGCGACAATCTGGCCAAGGGCCTGACTGCCGCCCCCGACGTTGCCGAACGGCAGCACGACCGCTTCGCCGCCGCGCTTCAGAAGACCGGGGTGCGCTGCCATTTCGTGCCGCCGGTTCCGGATCTGCCCGACCTCAGCTTCACGCGCGATTCGGTGACGATGAGCCCGTGGGGGCTGATCGAGCTTCGTCCGGCGGCCGAGCATCGCCGTGCCGAGACCAGCCATGTCGCCGCCGTGGTGCGCGACCTCGGGGTGCCGATCCATGACCGGATCAAGGAAGGGACGATCGAAGGCGGTGATGTCTGCCTATTGCGCGAAAGCCTGGTCCTGATCGGTCATAGCGGAGAGCGGACCGACAAGGCCGGAGCGAACGCATTGGGCGCGATGTTCGCGGCGCGGGGGTGGGAGGTGATCCACACGCGCTTCGATCCGGTCTATCTGCACCTCGACACCATCCTGACGGTGGTCGCCGACGATTGCGCCGTGGTTTGTCTGGAGGCACTTGACCCAGACCTGCTGGCCCGCCTTCGCGACTTGGGTATCGAGCTGATCCCTGCGACGACCGAGGAAGTCGCCATCCTCGGCGCCAATTTGCTCAGCCTCGGCGATGGCGTGGTCGTGGCGCCGACCGGCAACGACCGCGTGACCGATGCACTTACCGCTCGCGGATTCGACGTAATCAAGGTCGAGATCGACCAGTTCACCCAGTGCGGGGGCGGTCCGCATTGCCTGACGATGCCCTTGGCGCGCCACGCGTCGCGATGAATCCTAGCGCCGAGGATGAGGCGCTCGCGGAGTTGCTAAGTGCGCTCGGGGCCGCCGGATATCGCTTCGTCCCGCCGACGCCCGAAACGCACCGCAGAGTGGTCGCGCGCCGCTCGGAAGCGCGCGATTTGCGGGATATCTTTGGCTGGAGCCTGCCGTTCGGGCGGGAGACGCTCGCGCCAGAGCTGTTCGACCTGCTCGAGGCCGGGGGCATGGTTCGCGAATGCGATGCCGGCTTTCAAAGCGCCGTCCGGGTCGCTTCGGTCGCCGACGCACTGTTCCTTCACTCGGCTTATCCAACCGACCAGGCGGATTCGGTGTTCTTCGGACCGGACAGCTACCGCTTCGCCGATTTCCTCGAACATGTGCTCGCGGACGGTCCATCCGTCGCCAATCTGGTCGACATCGGCACCGGTAGCGGCGTCGGCGCGATCATGGCGGCGCGGCATGTGCCAGGCGCGGCCATGACGCTGACCGACATCAACCCGCTCGCGCTGCGCTTCGCAGGGATTAACGCGCGGCATAATCGCGTCGAGGTGCGCACCGTCGAAGGCAGCGGTGTCGACCCGGTCGAGGCGCCGATCGAGCTGGCAATCTCCAACCCTCCGTTCATTACCGACGCGGCCGGACGCGCCTATCGCGACGGCGGCGGAATGCACGGTGCGGCGCTGTCGCTCGAATGGGCGCTGGCGACGGCTGCGAAGCTCGCTCCCGGCGGGCGGATGCTTCTCTATACGGCCAGCGCGATGGTTGGCGGCCATGACGCGCTCCAGGCCGCGCTGGCCGCACGGCTTTCGCCAACGAGCTTTTCCCTGCGCTATCGCGAACTGGACCCCGACATTTTCGGCGAGCAACTCGATGAGCCGGGCTATGAGGACGTCGAGCGTATCGCTGCGGTGGGAATTGTCATTACCCGGCTGTGAGCCCGGTAAACGCCGAGCCGACCGCGGCGCGGGCTCGCCCGAACTTCCCCGGTCTGCCCGGGACTTTATGGTCGCGGGCTTTTACGGGGATATCGAAATGGCGTGGATGATTGGACGGAGCGCGGCCCTGGCCGACCCCGAGGCGGCGCGGCACAAGGCGCTGGAGAATTGCGCGGCCTGGCCGAACTCGACGACCCTGAAAGCCTCGTCGTGCCGATCCTGCTCGATGCCCTGTTGATGGTCGAAGCCTATCGCGGCGCGCGCCACCAGATCGACTTCCTGCCCGAGTTGACGGCAAACGTCGACGCGTTGCTGCGCGAATTGACGATCGCCGAAAAGACGAAGGAATGGGCCGGCAGCTGAGTCCCCGGTGCGGTTCGCCATCGGGCTTGCCGCGCGGCTGATCGCGATGCCGATTTGCCTATCGCGCCCCAAGGCGGGATAGAGCGGGCATGTTACACAAATTTGACAGCCCTTCGCAGCCGATTACGCGCGTCCAGCGGAACATCCTCGCGGCGGCGGAACGCAGGCTGCTGACCTGGCTATGCGCCCGCATGCCGATGTGGGTGACGCCCGACCTTCTAACGGCGGTCGGCATGGCCGGCGCGGCCGCGGTGTTCGCCGGCTATGCCGCGAGCAACTGGCATGTCGGCTGGCTGTGGCTGGCGATCGGCGGTTTTGCGGTTCAATGGTTCGGCGACTCGATGGACGGCAGCCTCGCGCGTTTTCGCAAGATCGAGCGTCCCTCATTCGGCTATTTCATCGATCATAGCTGCGACGGCCTGGCCAATTTGTTGATCATGGCCGGCATCGGGCTAAGCCCGTTCGTCAGGCTCGATGTCGCGCTGTTCGCTTTGACCGGCTATCTGCTGCTGTCGATCCACGCCTTTCTCTCGGTGCGTGTGCTGGGCGAGATGAAACTGTCCTACATCGCCGCCGGCCCGACGGAACTCCGCCTGATGCTGATCGCCCTGACCCTGGCGATGATGGCGGTTGGCACGGGGGCGCGCGCTTTAAGTCCGGTCAGCGGCTTCGACGTTGTGATCGGGTGCGCCGGGGCGATCCTGCTTGTGCTGTTCCTGGTGCAGACCCTAGTCGCCTCGCGCCGCCTTCTGGCAAGGGGCGAAAGCGACTGAGACCCTCAGGCCATCGTCAAAAACAGCCACATCGCACCGGCCGCGGCCGCTACCCAGACAATCAGGATCACGATCGCAGCCCGGTAACTTTTCGGACGCTCGGCCCGTCGGTCCGCCAGCTCACGAAACTCGGCCATCAGCGCGGGCGGAATGAGGCGGACGGCCAGCCAAATGCCCGCCGGAAGGATCAGCAAGTCGTCCACATAACCGAGCAGCGGAATGAAATCGGGGATGAGGTCGATCGGGCTTAGCGCATAGGCCGCAATTGCGCCCGCCAGCGCCTTCACATACCAGGCGATGCGGGGATCGCTTGCAGCGACCCACAACGCCACCACGTCCCGCTTGAGGCGAAGCGCCCATGTCTCCAGCCTGGCCCACATGTTTGGCCTGTTACATACAGGCGCCGACCGCCGCCATGCAAAGTCAGCAAATGTGCAGGCAGCGTGCGCTAGGCGTCGGCAATCTCGTCATAGCGCGCCTGCGCGGCGCGGATGCAGCCGATATGGTCGATGGCCCAATCGCCCAATGCCTTGACCGGCTGGCGCAGCGACACGCCCAGCTCGGTCAGCTCATAATCGACGCGTGGCGGGATGGTCGGGGTGACGGTGCGGGTGACCAGCCCGTCGCGCTCGAGGCCGCGCAACGAAAGCGTCAGCATGCGCTGCGAAATGCCGTCGATCGCGCGCTTTAACTCGGAAAACCGCTTGGAGCCGTCCGACAGGATCATGACGATCATCATGCTCCACTTGTCGCCGACGCGGTTGAGCACCGGCGCGACATTCTTGCAGCCGGCCGATTGGAGGCACGGGCCTTTCGCGGCCGGAGCAGTGGGCACATCGATGTGACCTACGAACAAATTTTTGCGTTCTTGAAGCGTTTCCATAGCGGGTTACTTAAAGCGTCCCGGTAACAAATCAAGACCAAGGACCAGAAGATGACCATACTCAGGATCGACAGCAGCATCACGGGCGACGCCAGCGTCAGCCGTCAGCTCACCGCCGCCACCGTCAACCAGCTGGTTGCCCAGAATCTCTCCCAGCGCGTGATCGAGCGCGACCTTGTCGCCACGCCTTTGTTGCACCTCACGCTCGGCGGCTCCGCTGACGCCGACATACTCGACGAATTTCTCGCCGCCGGTACGGTCGTGATCGGCGCGCCAATGTATAATTTCACCGTCCCGAGCCAGTTGAAAGCGTGGATCGACCGCATCCTCGTCGCCGGCAAGACCTTCCGATATGGCGCGAACGGCGCCGAAGGGCTGGCGGGCGACAAGCGTGTCATCGTCGCGGTGTCGCGCGGCGGTTTCTACGATAACGGCAATGCCTTCGAGCATGTCGAAACCTATCTGAAGGGCGTGTTCGGCTTCATCGGCATCACGCCCGACTTCGTCCACGCCGACGGCATCGCGGTCGGGCCGGAACACCGCGACGCGGGCATCGCCAATGGCTTGGCTGAGGTGGAGCGGTTGGCCGCCTAGCCGGCCGGGGCGGATCTGCTGGCGAGGCGGTCCGACACTGCGAGCCAGCCGATCGCCAGCCCGAAACCGATCAGGTGGCTTGGCCCGGCGCCGACGATGGGCATCGGGAAGGCCAGGAACACCGCCGCGATGGCCGACACCGCGAAGTAGGCGGCCAGTGCCGCGCCTGCCGCGTCATGCCGGCGGAGAAGGGCAGCGAGAGCGAGCCCGAGCGCCATGGCATGCAGCAAGATAGGCAGCGCGCCGCTCAACATGGCAATCTCGACCGTGCCTTCCACGAAAGCGACCGGCGGCGGGGTGGGAATGCCCGCGACGATCAGGCCGAGGATCGCAAGACACAGTGCGCCCGCGGCCGTAGCGATGCGCCGCTGTGACCAGCCGCGCCTCGACCGCTGGCTGGCGGCCGCCACCAGCATGGCAATGGCCGTAGCAAGCGCAACCGAGGTGGCGGCGTCCGGCTGGGCAACGACCAGCGCAAGCGGGATCAGCACCAGGGCGCGCCAGTGGCGGCCTTCGCGGCTCGCGGCCAATGCGAGGAGAAGCGGGCTGAGGATCAACGCCGGCTGCAGGTGGACCGGGCCGAGCGGCAGCCAGCGCTTCACCCCGTCGAGCTCGACGCCGCCGATCAGCACGAGCGCCAGAAGCGCCGATGACAAAGCGAACAGGGCTTCCGCGCCATGGCGCCGGTGCGCGACATGATGGCCGACCCAGCCCAGGAGCAAACCCATCAGATAGGCCGCGACGTTCCGACTGGGCATCCCGGAAAGGGCGCCCACGCTCCACAGAAAAGCCGCGCCCGTGATGACGGCCAAGGTGCCGAGGGCCAGCGATGCTGCCCCCACGGCTTTCATTACGCGCTGAGCAGCCGCAGCGGGTTCTCGATGTAGGCCTTCATCGCCTGGAGGAAGTTGGCGGCGTCCCAGCCGTCGACGACCCGGTGGTCGCAGCTTAGCGAGAGGTTCATCCGCTTGCGTGCCTCGAGCTCGCCGTCGACGATCACCGGCAGCTCCTGTACCTTGTTGACGGCGATGATCGCGACTTCGGGGCGGTTGATGACCGGGGTCGAGGCGATGCCGCCCATCGGGCCGAGGCTCGACAAGGTGATGGTCGAACCGGAGAGTTCCTCGCGAGCCGCTTTGCCGGTCTTGGCAGCGTCGGCGAGGCGGGCGATTTCACGGGCCAAATTCCACACGCTCTTGCCCTGAGCGTCGCGGATCACCGGGACTATCAGCCCGCCGGGGGTCTGGGTCGCCATGCCAAGGTGCATCGCGCCGTGGCGAGTGAGCTGCATCGCATCGTCGTCGAAGGTCGCGTTGAGCATCGGCCACTCGGCCAGCGCCTTGCCCATCGCCGTGATCAGGAAGGGAAGCAGAGTCAGCTTGGGATTGTCGCCGCGGTCGCGGTTCATCATCGCGCGCGTACCTTCGAGGTCGGTGACGTCAAACTCTTCCACAAGCGTGAAATGCGGGATGCGGCGCTTGGCCTCCTGCATGTTCTCCGCAATCTTGCGGCGCAGGCCGACGATTTTGGTGGTTTCATCTGGACGCGCGGCGCCGCCCGAGTGCGAGACGCTGCCGCCGTTGTAGAGGAGGTAGGCGTCCAGGTCGGCATGGCGGACGCGATCGCTGGAAGTTTTTACCTCGGCGAGGTCGATGCCGAGGTCGCGGGCGCGC
>JALYQH010000081.1 GCA_030855945.1 Pseudomonadota bacterium
CGGCACGATCACGTTGCGTCCGGCGGCGACGACGCGCCCATCGCGCAGCAGCACGATTCCGCCGGGGATCGGCTCCGACCCATCTCCCAACGCGACCGTGTCGCCGGTGATGGCGACCGTCTGCGCGGCGAGCGGCGAGGTGGTCGCCAGCAGCAGCGTGGCGATGAGAGCTCTCACTTCACATCCCCCTCGCCCGGCTGGCCGAGTTCGAAATCGCTAACCGGGCGGCGGGCCGGATTGGCGGCGTCGTACATCAGCGCGCCGTCGATCCACACCTTGTCGGGCCGCGTATAAACGCTGAACGGATCGCCGTTCCACAGCACGACATCGGCCATCTTGCCGGGCTTGAGGCTCCCGGTCCGGTCGAAGATGCCGAGCGCCCTGGCCGGGTTTGAGCTCAGCCAGGTCCAGGCCACCGCGTCGCTGACATCGATTCCGGCGCGGCGCCCCGCCGCGAGCGCCTTGGCCGCTTCCTGATTGAGGCGCTGGATTCCGTTGGCGTCGTCCGAATGGACGATCGCGCAGGCGCCGGCATTGTGGACCAGCGGGATATTCTCGCTGACCGCGTCATAGCTTTCCATCTTGAAGCCGTACCAGTCGGCCCACAGCGCTCCGCAAATGCCGTTGGCGGCGAGCAGGTCGGCGACCTTATAGGCCTCGACAGCGTGGTGGAACGTGCCGATCTTGTAACCCATCTCCTTCGAGAGATCGATCATGATCGCCATTTCGTCGGCGCGGTAGCAATGGTTGTGGACGATGATGTCGCCGGCGAGCACCCCGCGCAGCGTCTCCATCGCCAGGTCGCGCGACGGCATGTCGCCGCCATCATCCTCATATTTGTCCCACTTGCGCTTATAGTCCTGCGCCTTGAGCCAGGTCGCCCGCGTCACCGCGATGTTGCCCATGCGCGTCGCGGGTCCGCCCTTGCTGCCATAAACCCGCTTGGGATTCTCCCCGCACGCCATCTTGAGGCCGTAGGGGGCGCCGGGAAATTTCATGCCCTGCACGGTCCGCGCCTGGACGTTCTTGAGAACCACCGACCGCCCGCCGAACAGGTTCGCCGATCCGGGCAATATCTGCAGCGCGGTTACGCCGCCATTGGCGAGCGCGCGCGAGAAACCGGGATCCTGCGGCCACACGCTATGCTCGGCCCACACCTCTGGCGTCGACGGCGAGGTCGCCTCATTGCCGTCGCTATGCGCGTCGACCCCGGGGCTGGGATAATCGCCGAGGTGGCTGTGGACGTCGATGATGCCCGGCGTGACATACTTGCCCGTTCCGTCGATCACGATCGTGCCCGCGGGCGCTTCGAGCTCGCCGTCGCCGATCCCGATCACCGCGCCGTCGGCGAAGCTGACCCAGCCGCGCTCGATCCGCCCGCCCTCGCCGTCGAGGACGGTGACACCCTGGATGACCGTCGGCGCACCGGGATAGCGGGCGTAAGTCGAGGGATAGGGATCGGCATTGATCCGCACCGCCGCGGCCTTTTTCGCCGGCTTGGAGATCGGCGTGATCGTGCAAGCCGAGAGGCTGGCGGCGGCGACCAAGGCCGCCGCCACGATCGATGCGCGCATCAGCTGCGGGTCGGCTCGACGCCGCCATCGCGGTTCGAGCGGCCCTTCTCTTCCTCGTCCGGGAACATGCCTGCGCCCTGCGGCTCGGCAAGCTCGGAGCGCCCGGCCAGCTCGTCGTCCTCGAGCGTATCGAGGTGCATCAATTTCTTGATCAGCGGCGACACCAGCAAGACCGCCACTGCAACGCCGATCGTGACCCAGCCAATCTTGGAATAGATTTCCAGCGTCGCTTCCTTGGTCATCTCGCCGCCCTCGCCGCCGGTGGCCTCGCCGATCTTGCCGGCGACGAAATTGCCGACTGCGGTCATGTAGAACCACGCGCCCATGATCAGCGATGCCATGAACTTCGGCGCGAGCCGGTTCATCGCGCTGAGGCCGACCGGACTGAGGCACAGCTCGCCGGTCGTATGCAGCAGATAAAGCAGGAACACGAAGATCACCGGGGTCATCGCTGCCGGCCCGACCGAATTGGCGCCCCACACGAACACCAGGAAGCCGAGACCGACCTGCGCCAGCGCCAGCCCGAACTTGGCCGGTGCTGAAGGCTCCAATCCGCGCTTGCCGAGCGTCACCCACAGCCCCGCGAACAGCGGGGCGAGCAGGATGATGTAGATCGGGTTGATCGACTGGAAGATCGAAGCCGGAACCCCGCCGATGTCGACATAGCGATCGGTGTAGAGGTTGAAGCTGCCGCCCGCCTGCTCGAACAGGCCCCAGAACAGCGGGTTGAGCGAGATCAGGAACAGGATCGCGAAGATGCGATCGCGAGCGTGCTTGTCGAGCTTGAACGCCTCGTAGAGGACATAGCCCAGCAGGGCGACGCCAGAGACGATCAGCAGGTTTTGAATGATCGACTGATATTGAACCAGGCCCCACACCACCGCCACGGCGGCAAGGCCGACCGCGTAGAGCGTCATTTCGGTCGAGCGCGAGAGCGGGTTCGGCGCTTCGCCGTTTCCGCGCAACGCCGACTTGCCGAGCACGAACACCGCGAGCCCGGCGAGCATGCCGATGCCGGCGAGACCGAATCCATAGCCCCATCCGATCGTCTCGCCGAGGTAGCCGACGAGGATCGTGCCGAGCGCCGCGCCAAGGTTAATACCCATGTAGAAAATGGTGTAGGCACCATCGCGGCGGACGTCGGTGAGCCGGTAAAGTTGCCCGACCATCACCGAAATGTTGGCCTTGAGGAAGCCCGACCCGACGATGATAAAGGCGAGCGCGGCCCAGAAGACATTGATCGCGGGATCGGACTGCTTGACCAGCGGATCGACCACGCCCTGCATGCCCTCGACCGCCATCAGGCTGTGTCCGACCGCGAGCAGCACACCGCCGAACAGCACCGCCTTGCGTTGACCGAGATAGCGGTCGGCGAGATAGCCACCGAGCACCGGGGTGATGTACACCAGACTGGTGTAGGCACCGTAGATCAGGGTCGACATGCTGTCGTCGAACAACCAGTGCTTCGTAAGATAGAAAATCAGCAACGCGCGCATGCCGTAGTAAGAGAAGCGCTCCCACATTTCGGCGAAGAACAGCATGTAGAGGCCCTTGGGCTGGCCGAACGCCTCTTCCTTCTTGCTGACCGCGATCATCCCCCCGATAGCGAGGAAGCCGGCGAGGATGACGAGCGCGATGACGGCGATCCAGTCGCCTTCATTCCATGCGGACATGTCTTTCATTGGGGTCACTGTTTTCCACTCCCGAACATTGGGACGCTCTTTCGGCGTATGGCGGGGCAACCTAACGGCGAAAACGCGCTTGTGAAGCCGATTGTTGCGAAGCGATGACGCCGCTAGAGCCGCGGCATCATGCTCAACGACCGATCCTCGACCCTCACCCTGCTCGAAACGCGCCGTTCGGGGCGCCCGCGCGAGATGATCGCGCCGGGGCCCGACGAGGCGGAGCTCGAGCGAATCCTGACCATCGCCGCGCGCACGCCGGACCATGGCAAATTATTCCCGTGGCGGTTCGTCACCGTCGCCGCCGACCAGCGCCGCGCGCTCGCCGACCTGCTGGCGACGGCCTTGCCCGAACATGAAGCGGCCGCGCTTCCTGCCCATTACGCCAAGGCGGCCGAATTCGCGCATCAGGCGCCGGTTCTGGTCGTGCTCGTCTCGGCTCCAACCCCGGGCCACAAGATCCCCCTGTGGGAGCAGGAAATCTCCGTGGGCGCCGCGGGGATGAACCTGCTGCTCGCGGCCCATGCGCTGGGTTTCGTCGGCGGCTGGATCACCGGCTGGGCGGCTTATTCGGAGCGGGTTCGAGCCGCTTTCTGCGGACCGGGCGAGCGCATTGCCGGCTTCCTGTTCATGGGCACCCCCGGCGCGGAGCTGGAAGAGCGGCCTCGGGCCCCGCTCGCAACGGTCGCGCGGCGATGGACCCCTCCGACCACTTGAACTTTATCCGCGCTGCTGTATTATGACAGCATGACGCTCGGAAGCTCCCAGGACAAACCCGTTTACGTTCGCCTCCGGGAGGTGATCGCCGACGCGATCCTCGCCGGCCAATATGGGGATGGCGACCCGCTGCCGTCGGTGCGAGCGCTCGCCGCCGAGCAAGGCGCCAATCCGCTGACCGTCGCCAAGGCCTATCAGGGCTTCCAGGACGACGGGCTGATCCACGTCAAGCGCGGCGTCGGCATGTTCGTCGCCCCCGGCGCGCGCGCCAGGCTGCGCGATTCGGAACGCGGCCAGTTCATCAAGACCGAATGGCCCGCGATCCGCGCCCGCATGACCCAGCTAGGCATCGACCCCGCGCACCTGCTGTCGGGCGAATTAGCCTAGTTCCCCAGCGAAGGCCGGGGAACAGCGAGTTTACTACCCCAACGCTTCAGCAGGCACCGCGTAGAGCAGCGCCGTCCCTTCCTCGACCGCCGCCGCGAGCCCGATCGCCTCGGGCACCACCGCCGCGAGGAAATAAGCGGCCGAGGCCCGCGTGCGGTCGTCGGCATCGGGCGAGCGCGACAGACGCTCGATCAGCCAGCCCGCGACCAGCACCGAGCACATCGTCAGGAATGGATAGCTGCCGGCAAGCCGATCGTCCGGGGCGGCGTCGCGCAGCGAAGCGGCGGCGACTTCGACCGTATCGGCGAGCGCAATCAGCCGGGGATCTTCGGTATCGGCGCGAATGTCGGCGATGAGCCCGTCGAACGCGAGCCCGCCGTCGAGCCCCAGCTTGCGCCCGACCAGATCGGCCGCCTGGATTCCGTTGGTGCCTTCGTAGATCGGCGCGATGCGCGCGTCGCGCAGATGCTGGGCGGCGCCGGTTTCCTCGATATAGCCCATCCCGCCATGAACCTGGACGCCAAGGCTGGCGACTTCGCAGCCGACGTCGGTGCCCCACGCCTTGGCGAGCGGGGTCAGCACCTCGGCACGCGCCGCCGCCGGCGCATCGCCGCCGCGCCCGCGGTCGAGCTGCCCGAACGCATAATAGACCAAGGCGCGCGACGCCGTCGTCAGGCTGCGCATCCTCAGCAGCATGCGGCGCACGTCGGGATGTTCGGATATGGCGACCGGCAGGCGGTTGCGGTGCCCCTGCTTGCGATCGAGCGCGAAGGCGACCGCGCGCTGGGTGGCGCGCTCGGCTATTCCGACCCCCTGCAATCCGACATTGAGGCGCGCATTGTTCATCATCGTGAACATGCCGCGCATCCCACCATTCACGCCCCCGACCAGCCAGCCGGTCGCGCCGCCGCTATCGCCGTAGCTCATCACGCAGGTCGGCGAGGCATGGATTCCGAGCTTATGCTCGATCGACACGCAGCGCAGGTCGTTGGCGGTCCCATCGGGCAGGATTTTCGGGACGAGGAATAGCGAAATCCCCCGCGTCCCCTCAGGCGCATCCGGAGTCCGCGCGAGCACGAGGTGGACGATCTGATCGGTCAGATCATGCTCGCCATAAGTGATGAAAATCTTGGTCCCCGAGATTCGCCACGATCCGTCCTCGTTCGGCTCGGCGCGGGTCTTGAGCGCGCCGACGTCGCTCCCCGCCTGCGGCTCGGTCAAATTCATCGTCGAGGTCCATTCGCCCGACACGATCTTCGGCAGATAGTCGCGCTTGAGCTCGTCCGAGCCGTGCGCCTCGAGCGCCTCGATCGCGCCCATCGACAGC
This sequence comes from Pseudomonadota bacterium, assembly GCA_030855945.1. GTDB lineage: Bacteria > Pseudomonadota > Alphaproteobacteria > Sphingomonadales > Sphingomonadaceae > Sphingomicrobium. The sequence goes on from JALYQH010000081.1 coordinate 5,688, forward strand.
ATCGGGCACAGTGCGAAGCCGAGGTTGGCGGCGTTGAGATTTTCCATCAGCGCCGCCGACAGCGCCAGCGGCAATCCCTGCCCGCCATGCTTCTCCGGCGCCCCCAGCGTCATCCATCCACCCTCGACGAACGCGGCATAGGCAGCCTTGAACCCGTCGGGCGTGCGCACGGCGCCATTGTCCCAGCGCGCGCCGACCGTGTCGCCGATCCGGTCGAGCGGCGCGAACTCGCCTTCCGCCAATGCGGCGGCGCCCTCTAGCACCGCATCGACCACATCGCCGTCCGGCCCGCCGGGCAGTTCGCCGATGCCGACCGCGGCATCGAGGACGAGCCGCTGGTCGCGGACGGGGGCGGTGAAGCTCATATACTGGTTCCTTGTAGATGCTGCCCGCGGGCTATAGCGGCAACGTCATGAGCGATACAATTTCGACGCGCGTGCTGCCGTTCGATGATGCTTCGATTGCCGAGGCCGCGGCGCTGATCCTCGCCGGGGACGTCGTCGCCATGCCCACCGAGACCGTCTACGGGCTGGCGGGCGATGCGACGAATGCGTTCGCCGTCGCGAATATCTACAAGGCCAAGGGACGCCCGTCATTCAACCCGCTGATCGTCCATGTCCTTGACCTGGCCACCGCCGCCGCCATCGGCCATTTCGACGAGGCGGCGACGGCGTTGGCCGAGAAACATTGGCCTGGACCGCTGACGCTGGTTGTGCCGTTTCGCGAAGGCTGGCCGATTCCGCTGATCGCGCGGGCGGGCCTGCCGACCGTCGCGCTGCGTGTGCCCGCTCATCCGGCGATGCGCGCCTTGCTCGCTGCGGTCGGCATGCCGCTCGCCGCTCCTTCGGCCAACGCCAGCGGGCGGATCAGCCCGACGCGCGCGGAACATGTCCTTGCCAGCCTAAGCGGCCGAATTCCACTGATCGTCGATGCCGGCCCCACTCCGGGCGGGATCGAATCGACGATCATCGCCGCAACCGGCGGCCCATTGCGCCTGCTAAGACGCGGCCCGATCGACATCGACGCGATCGAGGAGGACAACAATGACATCGAGGCGCCCGGCCAGCTCGCCAGCCATTATGCCCCCGCCAAGCCCCTCCGGCTCAACGCCCGGGAAGCAGAACGCGGCGAATATCTTATCGGCTACGGGCCTGTCCCGGGGGACGTAACTCTCAGCGCGGCCGGAGACCCGGTCGAAGCAGCGGCACGCCTGTTCGACTTACTCCACCAAGCCGACGCCGGCCACGCACCCCGCATCGCGGTCGCCCCCATCCCCGGAAGCGGCATAGCCGCCGCCATCCGCGACCGGCTTATGAGGGCTGCGGCGCCGCGCTCTTCACCCGCGCCTGATAGCTCTTTCTGAATTTCTGTAGCTTGGGCGCGATCACCGCTTGGCAGTAGGGGTTGCGCGCGCCTTCGCGGGCGAAATAGTCCTGGTGATAATCCTCGGCCGAATACCATTGGGCGGCGGGCTCAATCGTGGTCACCACGCCGCCGCCATGCTCTTCGTTGGCGCGCGCGATCGCGGCTTCGGCCGCGGCGCGCTGCTCTTCGGACTGGGGGAAGATCGCCGAGCGATATTGCGTACCCACATCGCCGCCCTGGCGGTTCAATTCGGTCGGGTTGTGGGTCGCGAAGAAGATGTCGAGCAAATCGCCATAGCTGATGACCTCGGGATCGAACACCAATTGCACCCCTTCGGCATGGCCGGTTTCGCCGCCGCACACCTGCTTGTAGGTCGGGTTGGCGGTCTGGCCGCCGGTATAGCCGCTGGTCACCGACTTGACCCCGACGACGTCGAGATAGATCGCCTCGGTGCACCAGAAACAGCCCCCAGCGAGTACCGCGACTTCATCCGCCATCGTAGCTCTCCGTCAGTTTTTGATTTCGACGAAGATAGATACGCATGAACCGCGATTAAAGAGGCACTTATGTCTTAGTCCGCTCCGGCCCGCGCCCCCACCCGGCCACCCAT
>JALYQH010000062.1 GCA_030855945.1 Pseudomonadota bacterium
GGCTGTCCTCCATCAGGCTAGCGGGGCTCGCGCCACCACAGCTGGAACCCCGTCACTCCATCATGACCGGGGGACAGCCACCCTTCCAGATCAACCGGAAGCGCGGCCCATTACCGTATCTTTCCACAAGCGAACATCGACGAAAAGGCTGTCCTACAGGCCCGTGCTCATGTCATGCACGACTTGGCTCTTTCTTATCGTCGACTCAGTGCCTGAGAGCAGGTGAAATCTGGTGGTGCAAAACCTGCTCGTTACTGCGACCATTGGGACCTTTCGCGTCTCCGCTCGGCCGCCACACTAAATCCTAGCGGCCGTGGCTGCCGCGCTGCGACAGAAGGAGCCACTGCCGGATCGCCGAGGTGAGGTTCGGCGGCGGGTCGCTGTCGAGCCGTTCCACGTCGATCCGCGCGATCAGCGCGTTGAGCGGTAGCGATTGCTCCAGTGCCGCCGCCTCCAACGCGTCCCAGAAGACCGCTTCAAGACTTATCGAGGTTTCGTGCCCGGCGATCGTCACCGAGCGCTTGGCGGGCATACCAAACTTCATTGCACCCAATCGGACCCAAACGGGGTCCGCAAGGCCGACCGGCCGCCCGAGCTCATGCGAGGAAGCCAAGCCGGCGGATGCCGGCGCCCGGCGTTTGAGGGGCTAATCAAAAAAGCCCCATCAATACATGTGCTGCCCGCCGTTGATCGACAGCGTCGATCCCGTGACGAAGCCAGCATCCTCGCCGACCAGGAACGCCACCCCGCGCGCGATCTCGCTGGCATTGCCGAGTCTTCCCACCGGGATCTTCGCGACGATCTTGCCGAGCACTTCGGGCGGGACGGCGGAGACCATGTCGGTGTCGATATAGCCCGGCGCGATTGCGTTGACCGTCACGCCATTGCGCGCACCTTCCTGCGCCAGCGCCTTGGTGAAGCCGTGGATACCCGATTTCGCGGCGGCATAATTGACCTGGCCATATTGCCCGGCCTGACCATTGATCGAGCCGATGTTGACGATCCGCCCATAGCCGCGCGACTGCATCCCTTCGAACACCGCTTTGGCCATGTTGAAGCAGCCGCCCAAATTGGTATCGATCACTTCCTGCCACTTCGAATGGTCCATCCGCTTCATCGTCGTGTCGCGGGTGATTCCGGCATTGTTGACGAGCACGTCGACCGGGCCGAGGTCGGCCTCGATCTGCTCGACCCCGCCCATGCATGCCTCATGATCGGCGACGTCGAATTTGTACGCCTTGATGCCGGTCCGCTCGCTGAATTCGCGCGCGCGCTCGTCATTCCCGGCGTAGGTCGCGGCGACTTCCATGCCCATGTCTTTCAGCGCGATGCTGATCGCTTCGCCGATGCCGCGCGTGCCGCCCGTCACCACTGCCACTCGTGCCATATTCATTCTCCCTGTCGCCGGGAAGCTAGGCCGCGGGCCACCATCCGGCAAGTTCGCGGCGGACCAAAGCGTCGAGCATGGCCATTCCCGCCGCGCCGTCATTGAGACAATCAAGCCGCGCGAAATGCGTTCCGCCCGCCGCCATGAAATCGGCCCGGCCGCGGATTCCAAGCTCCTCGATCGTCTCCAGGCAATCGGCCGAGAAACCGGGCGCGGCGATGGCGATCTTGCTCACGCCTTGCGCGGGATAAGCGGCCAACACTTTGTCGGTCGCGGGCTCCAGCCATTTGGCGCGGCCGAAGCGTGACTGGAAGGCGACGTCGACTTGACGTGCCATCGCTTGCCCAAGCAGCCGCGCGGTCTTCCGGCAATGGCAATGATAGGGATCGCCGAGCTCGAGCGTACGCTGGGGCATGCCGTGAAACGAGAGCAACAAGCGGTCGGGGACGAAGTCGAGCGCCGCGATCTGGCGCTCCAGATCGGCCTTGAGCGCGTCGATGTAGAGCGGATCGTCATGATAGGGCGGCAGCGTGCGAAGCGCCGGCTGCAGGCGCCGCGTGGCGATGGCGGCGAAGGTCACGTCGATCGCGCTGGCGGTCGTCGCCGCGCAATATTGCGGATAGAGCGGCGCGGCGAGGATCCGGGTCGCACCCGCCGCGACCAGTTTCTCGATCGCTCCGGCTATTCCCGGATTGCCGTAGCGCATTGCCCAGTCGACGAGCACCTCCTCGCCGAGCCGAGCCTGAAGCGCCTTTGCCTGCCGCGCGGTGATCGCGGCGAGCGGCGAGCCTTCGTCGGTCCACACTTGTCTATAGGCATGCGCCGACTTCTTGGGCCGTGTGCGAAGGATGATGCCGTGGAGGATCGGTGCCCACACGACGCGCGGGATTTCGATCACGCGCGGGTCCGACAGGAATTGCGCCAGGTAGCGCCGCACCGCCCCGGCCTCGGGCGCATCGGGCGTGCCCAGGTTGACCAATAGCACGCCGATGCGCGGCGTCTTTATGGCGGGATGGTCGGACGGCGGGGTCACACCGGGCTCATCGGGTCGAACGGCAGCCGGCGCAAGCGCAATCCGGTCGCCGCGAACACCGCATTGGCGACCGCCGGAGCGAGCACGCATGCGCCGAGCCCGCTGACGCCGCCCGATGGTCCGGTTCCATTTAAGAGGACGACTTCGATCCTCGGCAGATCCTTCAATGTCGGGAGGCCAAGCGCGCCGAGCGGCCGCGCGCGCGGCATCCCGGCGATGATCTCGGGCGCCGGGCCGGTCGCGGTGGTCAGCGCGTGGAGCAGCCCGCCTTCGATCTGCTGCCGAACCAGCCCCGGGTTGACCAGCCGCCCGGCATCGACCGCGGCGACGAGGCGGCTGACCTTGATGCGCTGGTCGCCGCCGATGCTGGCCTCGGCGAGCAAGGCGATATGGCTGCCGAATGCGGAAGCACAGGCGAGGCCGAGCGAGCTGCCTTTCCCGCCACCGTCCCACCCGCCGGTCCGCGCCGCCGCCGACAGCACGCGGACCAGCCGAGGATTTCCGCCGAGCAAGCCGATGC
>JALYQH010000110.1 GCA_030855945.1 Pseudomonadota bacterium
GGTCGTCGAGGCCCCGCCGGCGCACCGCAACGGTCTCGATCACGGGCACGCCAAGCTCACGGCCAAGCTGGGCGGCGTCGAGTTCGAGCCCGTCGCGCTTGGCGAGGTCGACCATGTTGAGGGCGACGACCGTCGGCAGGCCAAGGTCGATCAGCTGCAGGGTGAAGCGCAGATGATTGTCGAGGTTGGAGGCGTCGACCACGATCAGCAGCGCATCGGGCAGGCGTTCCCCCTGTTGCTTGCCGAGCAGGACGTCGCGCGTGACGGCTTCGTCGGGGCTGTTGGGATCGAGGCTGTAGGCGCCGGGAAGATCGACGAGCTCGATCGGGCGGCCATCGGCGAGGGTCAGGCGGCCGACGTGGCGTTCGACGGTCACGCCGGGATAATTGCCGACTTTCTGACGCGCGCCGGTCAACGCGTTGAACAGCGCACTTTTCCCGGCATTGGGATTGCCGACCACCGCCACCAGAGGTTGGTGTTTCATGCCGCCTCGGGAATTACTCGCACGGCGCGGGCATGGATCCGGCGGATCGCGACGGTCATCCGGCCGACCCGGACCGCAAGCGGATCGCGGCCGAAGGGGCCGAGATGCAGCGGCTCGATTGCGACCCCGGCATCGAAGCCGAAATGGCGCAATCGGGACGCTTCCGCCTGGTCGAGCGAGTCCCAGTCGATCGATTCAATCTGTGCCCGAGTGCCGAGCTTGAGATCGTCGAGGAGGGAGAGGGTCGTCATTTGCGATTGATTATCAATAACGACAGCGAATAGCCAGCGCTTAGTGAACCGGATAGCGCAGCCGGCCAAGGAAGCGCGAAAGGCTTGGCCGCCGGATGGCGTTGCCGCGCCATTGCCCCTTCCATTTTTCGAATTTCATCACGTCGGCCAGGCGGCGGTCGAGAAAGGCGGCAGTGTCGGCGAAGCCGTCGCTATCGTCGTCGAGCCAGGCGAGCAGCGTCGCCGAATAGACTGCGGAGAGCGTCAGGCGCTTGGTGTAGTGATTGAAATCGGTCGCTTCGTCCCCGGCGAGGCGCCACATCAGGTCGGCCGAGCGCCATCCGGTGCGCAGGGCAAGCGGCACATTCTGCGGCAAAGCGAGAATCGACAAGGCCTGGCGCAATGCTTCGCGGGCGGGGGCGGCAGTTTCGAGGCGATACAGGATCAGCGAACGGATGCGGTTGCGAACCTTCATCGCGCCGATGACCTCGGGCGGAAATTGCGCCACCATCGCGCGGTCGATCCCCTCGATCCACGCCTCGATCATGTGCGGCGCATCCTTGGGGAAGGCGAGTCGCGCCTGGGACGTGTCGATATCGAGCATCGCGGCCGCACTTACGACCGCAGCATCGCTCCAGCCGTCGAATACGGCATTTTCGCCGACGGACAAAGCGAGTGCGTGGCGGAGCGCTTCGAGCGGAGTGGGATCGGCCATAAGCGCCTAAGTGGTCGCTTGACGGGCGGGACGCAAGCGCACGAGCGCAAGCGCCAGCACGATGGCCGCAGCGCCGGTCCAGTCGAGCCCCGTAAAGGCCTCGCCATAATAGACAAAGCCGAGCAGCGCCGAGAGCGCCGGCTGCGTGAGCATCGCGATCCCGACGACCAGCGGAGGAACATGCCCGAGCGCGTAGACGAGCAGTCCCTGACCCGCGACCTGGCTGCACAGGGCAAGCGCCACCAGTCCGGTCCAGTCGGCAGGAACGAACCGTTCGCCCGATGCAAGCGCGGCGGGGAGGAGGAAGGCCGCGGCGAAGAGGCTGGCCATGAACAGCAACGGCAGTGGCTCGACCGCGCCGCGGGTGCGCTCCACTAGGATCAGATAGCCCGTGTAGAGGAGCCCCGCCAACGCCGAGAGCAGGTCGCCGCGCAGGTGGGCGGCCGACAATTCGGCGCTGCCCCACATCAGTGCGGCACAGCCGGCGGCGGCGAGGACCAGCGCCAGCGCCTGGAGCGCCGACGGCCAGCGCCGCGCCAGCCACAGACCCCAGGCTGCGAAGATGAAGCTGGAGAGGTTGCCGAACAGGGTCGCATTGCCAAGCTTGGTCAGGAGGATGCCCGCATGCCAGGCGGCAAGATCCGCCGCGAAGAAGAAGGCCGCGCCGGCAATCGCGATCGTCGCGGCGCGGCGCGGGACAAGGACCGCCTGCCTGAACAAGCGAGCGACGAGCCACAGGAAGGGCAGCGCCAGCGCGACTCGCCAGAAGCCCGCCGAAATCGGCCCGACGCCCGAATGGCGAACGAGGAACGGTCCACCGGCCAATGCGAGATTGCCGAGCAGCAGTGCTGCGAATGCCCAGGGATGCGCCCTTGCTGGGTTTCGATCCGCCACTATCTGTCAGTCCC
>JALYQH010000125.1 GCA_030855945.1 Pseudomonadota bacterium
CGGTAAAGCCGCCGAACATCGCCAGCGTCTTGGCAATGTCCTCGTCGGTATCGACCCCGAACTGCTGCAGATAGTCGTGCTTGTCCTTCATCTCCTTATATTGGAGGAACATGCCATATTCGCTCTCGGGCATGCCGATCGTGTCGAGCAGATGCGAGTAGGCGGCGATGTGGACCGTCTCCATATTGGAGAAAGCGGCGAGCATCATCTTGATCTCGACCGGCTTGAAGATGCGGCCGTATTTCTCGTGGTAGCAATCCTGCACCTCGATATCGGCCTGCGTGAAGAAGCGAAAAATCTGGGTGAGCAGGTTGCGCTCATGGTCGGAAAGCTTCTGCGCCCAGTCGCGGCAATCCTCGCCGAGCGGCACTTCCTCGGGCATCCAGTGGATCTGCTGCTGACGCTTCCAGAAGTCGAACGCCCACGGGTATTCGAACGGCTTATACTGATTGCGGACTTCGAGAAGGGGCATGCGGGTTACTCCGGATCCTTGGACTGCGTGTCGCGGGTGATGGTGGTGATTCTGGGACCGCGGCGCCGGGTCGCGATATAAGCGACGAGGCCGGCGATCCCGGCGATGATCAATATGATGGCAAGCGGGCTCATCCGCGCCTCCTGACGATGCGGCTCTTGCGCGCGCCGACGCCCAAAAAGACGATGCCGACGAAATAGCCGAAATCGTACCAGCCGCCATTGTTGGGCACGGCGTAAAGCGCGACATTGTCCATGAACAGCGAGACGACGAACGCGACCGGGAAGATGAAGCCGTGCCACAGGCCGAGCCAGAAGCCGGGGGCGACCGCCTCGACCGTGCCGGCCGATTGCGACGCGGCGCAGGCGGTCAGCGCGAGGGTCGCGGCGAAGGTCGCGAGGAGGCGGGGGACGAGGAGGCGGGCGCTACGCATCGGCGGGAGCCCGCAGGCCGATCGCGAAAATGATCATGGCAAGGCCGAACGCAACCGCCATCGTCCCGGCGATGCGCCGCGCGACGCGGGCCTGGTCGCTGCCGCTGCGGCGCAGCAGGAGAGTCGCGCCGACGACGAACGCGACGAGCCCGAAGCCGAGCATCAGCGGGCTCATCGCTCGCCCGCCATCGGCCGGTAGTCGAGCAGGCCGAGCGCGTGGATCGCGACGATCGCGCCGACGACCAGCAATAGCACCGCGCCCTGGCTCCCGTGCCGCGGATCCTCGCGCCCGCGGCGGCGGTAGAGATAGATGCCGCCGGCGAGGAGCAGGACCGCGACGGCGAGTTCGATGATTTGCGCGGTGGTCATGTAACTATCACCCTACCGCCACGCCGTCAGACGGGTCGGCTTCGCCGCCCGCTGCCCGCCGGGGGTCTTCCCACGAAAGTAGTACTTTCGTGGGGCCCTGTGGCGAGTCCACGAATTGCTTGCGCAATTCGAGGCCGCCCGCACTACTGACACGCCAGGCACTCGTCGTAATCGGTCGACGACAGCTCATACTTTGGCGCTTCGGCGGTATTGTCGGCCTCGACGCCGCCGGCGAAACCGGCGCGCTGGACCGACTTGGAGCGGAGGTAATAGAGCGACTTGATGCCGAGCTCCCACGCGCGGAAGTGGAGCATCATCAGGTCCCATTTGTCGACGTCGGCGGGGATGAACAGGTTCAGCGACTGCGCCTGGTCGATGAACGGCGTGCGGTCGGCCGAAAGCTCGATCAGCCAGCGCTGATCGATCTCGAAGCTGGTCTTGTAGGTGTCCTTTTCCTCCTGGGTGAGGAAGTCGAGATGCTGGACCGAGCCGCCCTGCTCGAGGATCGAATTCCACACCGCCGCGGAGTCCTTATGCTTCTCCCGAAGCAGGGTCTCGAGGTGCGGATTCTTGATCGAGAAGCTGCCCGACAGCGTCTTGTGGGTGTAGATGTTGGCCGGGATCGGCTCGATGCACGCCGAGGTGCCGCCGCAAATGATCGAGATCGACGCGGTCGGCGCGATCGCCATCTTGCAGCTGAAGCGCTCCATCACCCCCATGTCGGCCGCGTCGGGGCAGGGGCCGCGCTCATGCGCGAGCATCATCGACGCCTGGTCGACCTGGGCGCGGATATGCTTAAAGATCTTGAGGTTCCACGACTTCGCCATGGCGCCTTCGAACGGCAGGCCGCGCGCCTGGAGGAAGCTGTGGAAGCCCATTACCCCGAGGCCCACCGAACGCTCGCGCTCAGCGCTATATTTGGCGCGCGCCATTTCGTCGGGGGCGCGGGCGATATAGTCCGACAGGACATTGTCGAGGAAGCGCATGACATCCTCGATGAAGCGCTTGTCGCCGTTCCATTCGTCCCATGTCTCCAGCCCGAGGCTGGACAGGCAGCACACCGCGGTGCGCTCGGCGCCGAGATGGTCCTTGCCGGTCGGAAGCGTGATTTCCGAGCAGAGGTTGGAGGTCGAGACCTTGAGGCCAAGGTCGCGGTGATGCTTGGGCATCGACCGGTTCACCTGGTCGATGAAGATGATGTAAGGCTCGCCGGTGGCGAGGCGGGTCTCGACCAGTTTCTGGAACAGGCTGCGCGCGTCGACCTTGCCGCGCTCGGTGCCGTCGCGCGGGCTGCGAAGGATGAACTCGTCGCCGGCGCGCACCGCTTCCATGAATTCGTCGGTGATCAGCACACCATGATGCAGGTTCAAGGCCTTGCGGTTGAAGTCGCCCGACGGCTTGCGGATTTCGAGGAACTCCTCGATCTCGGGATGCGACACGTCGAGGTAGCAGGCGGCCGAGCCGCGCCGCAGCGAGCCCTGCGAAATCGCCAGCGTGAGGCTGTCCATCACCCGCACGAAGGGGATGATGCCGCTGGTCTTGCCGTTGAGGCCGACCGGTTCGCCGATGCCGCGCACATTGCCCCAATAGGTGCCGATGCCGCCGCCCTTCGACGCCAGCCAGACATTCTCGTTCCAGGTGTCGACGATGCCGTTAAGGCTGTCGCTGACCGAGTTGAGATAGCAGCTGATCGGCAGGCCGCGCCCGGTGCCGCCATTCGACAAGACCGGAGTCGCCGGCATGAACCACAGCTTCGAGATATAATCGTAGACGCGCTGGGCGTGGCCCTGGTCGTCGGCATAGGCCGAGGCGACTCGGGCGAACAGATCCTGCGGGCCTTCGCCGGGGAGGAGATAGCGGTCGCGAAGCGTGTCCTTGCCGAATTCGGTCAGCAGCGCATCGCGCGACTCGTCGGTGACGACGTCGAACGCGCGGCGGTCGATCGTCTTGCTGTCCCTGGTTTCGGCCTGCGTGACATCGTTCGCGCCGACATCGCTCGAGCTTGCAAAATCCATCGTCTGTCCCCGTACACCCGGCCGTTCGAGAACGGCCTGTTCTGTTTCTGTTCGACTCGGCGCCATGGCGGTCATCCTAGCCTAATATAGTGGCCAGAGGGGCGGATTCTCAGGTCAGTCCCCGATATCCACAGGGCACAAGCAGCCTCTCCGCCGAAAATAAGCATTTCCGGCCCAACCACAAGCTGTTGAGCAATCCCCCGGTCTCTACACGAGATATAGTGGCTTATTGCTGGCGAGACGCAAGCGGAAAAATTTAACAAAGGGTGAAAAACACGTCCCGCAGAGGGAGTTGTGGCGTCGCGGCCACGCCGCTGGCCCGGACCAGCGAGCGACGCTGGCCTTGCGCCCGCTGAGGGCTAGTGCGAACGGATAAGGATGACGCTTCTGCTCCGCTTGGCCACGGCGGCCGACGTGCCACCGATGCACGCCATCCGGCTCGCGGTGCGCGAGAATCGCCTGTCGGATGCCAACACCATCGGCGAACATTCCTATCTGCCTTATGTCGAGCAGGGCGCCGCCTGGGTCGCGACCACGCAAGGCCGGATCGCCGGCTTCGCCGCGCTGGATCTTCGGCAGGCCACCGTCTGGGCCTTGTTCGTCGATCCCGATTGCGAAGGGCTCGGCGTGGGCCGCGCGCTCCACGAGCGTCTGATCGCCGCGGCCGCGAGCAAGGGTCTGACGCGCCTCCAACTCACCACGTCGCCGGGGACTCGAGCCGAGCATTTCTATCGGCGCTCGGGCTGGATGCCTGTGGAAATTGCCGAAGCGGGAGAAATCCGCTTCGAGCTAAACCTGCCCGGCACTCGCGGTTGAGCGCGGCGCGAGCGGCTGGCATCGACGCCTGCGCTATCCGCCCGGCGCGATGTTGAACGCGGCGAGCTTATGCCTGTCAAGGTCGCGGACATAAGCGAAATATTGGCCGAGCGCCGGATCGCCGCGATACCCCGGCCGGCCTGCGTCGGTGCCGCCGAGCTCGATCGCCTTGGCGTAAAAGGCGTCGACCCGTTCGCGCGAGTTCATCGCCAGCGCGATCATATTGCCGTTGCCGCAGTCGGCGGGCTGCCTGTCGTTGGGGCGGATGAGGACGATCGCCGGTGCGGCCATCGACCGGCCGTACATGGTGAAGCCTCCAGCCTCCTCGCCATCGATCTGCATCAGCCGGCTCGCTCCTATCGAGCCCATCAGCGCGTCATAAAAGCCGCGGGCGCGGTCAAGGTCGTCGGTGCCGAGCGTGACATAGCCGATCATGTCGGTCTCCCTAGGGCTTGAGCAATTCGAGGGTCGCCATCACCATCGCCTCGGTGCCGAGCGTGATCGACGGCTCCGGCGCGATCTTGAACAAGGGCGAATGGTGCGACGGCACCGCCGGTCCGCCGGCTTTTTCCGCGTCGAAAGCCGCCTGGGGCGTGCCGCCGACCCCGAAATAATAGCCGGGAACGCCATGCCTGGGCTCGACGAAGTAAGAGAAATCCTCCGCGCCCATGCCCATCTGTTCGAACGGCGCCACCGCGTCGGCGCCAAGGTCGCGGGCCAAGGCAGCGTTCAGGCGCCGGGCCAGCGCCGTGTCGTTGATCGTCGTCGGCGTTCCCTCGGTGACCTTGACCACCGGCAATTTGTCCTCGGGCATGCCGTGGGTCCGAGCGACCCCCTTGGCGATGCGGTCGACGGCGGCGATGATCTCGGCGCGGGTCTTCTCATTATTGGCGCGGACGGTGACCTGCAGGTCCGCGCGGTCGGAAATGATGTTGTGCTTGGTCCCGGCATGGAAGGCGCCGACCGTAACCACGCCCGGCTCGAGCGGGTTCAGCTCGCGGCTGTTGATCGATTGCAGGGCGACCACGATCTGCGAAGCGATGTAGACCGGATCCTTTCCCCGGTGCGGCGAGGCGCCATGCGCGCCGATGCCGGGCACCATGATGTCGATGCTGTCCGCGGACGAATATTGGAGCCCTTCCGACGCGCTGATCTTGCCGGTGGCGAGCCCCGAGTTGACATGGAAGGCGACGGCATAGTCGGGCTTTGGAAAGCGGGTGTAGAGACCATCGGCGATCATCGCCTTAGCCCCGCCGACGCGCTCCTCGGCCGGCTGGACGACGAACAGCACGGTGCCCTTCCAGCGATCCTTCATCGCCGCCAGCCGCCGCGCGGTGCCGACCATCGCGGTGATATGGGTGTCGTGACCGCAAGCGTGCATCACCGGATAGACTTGCCCGTCCTGACCCTTCTGGGTGACCTTGGATGCGTAGGGCAGGCCGGATTTTTCCGGCATCGGCAGGCCGTCCATGTCCGCGCGAAGCAAAAGCGTCGGGCCTGGACCGTTGCGCATCACGCCGACCACGCCGGTGCCGCCGAACCCGGTCGTCACTTCCGCGCCCGCCTTCTTGAGCTCGGCGGCCATCCGCTTGGCGGTCTCGACCTCGAGGAACGACAGTTCGGGATTGCGATGGAAATGCGTGAATAGCGCGCCGAGATGCGCGTCATAATCGGCCTTGATCGCGGACTTTATCCCGGCCTCGGCAAGTGCCGGCACCGGGGCAGCGATCAGTAGCGCGGCCGATGCGGCACCAATGCCGAATCGCAGGGCACGGCTTGCACTTCCAACCATCATGTCGACTCCTCAAAGTTCATCGGACCTGTTCGTAGGTGCCTAGCCGGTGGAAGGCGCCGCGGCCGCGCCCCCGGCGGGGCAATCGCCAACTCTTTTGGCGGTGAGCATGCGGGTCAGATTATAGTCGCCGTCGCCGTCAAAAGCGGTGGCGACGGTAACGATCGCTTCGAACCCGTCGGCGGTGAAATTGCCGTCCGCTGCGGGATAGACATTGCCGCGATTCGGACGAGTGCACTGATATTGAGCCGACAGTCGGCCCGAACGGACATAGCTGCTCTGCTGGGTGCAGCTATCGCCGGCGTCGACGAACATCGCCGGGTCGAGCTTGCCGCCCTCGGCGATGCAGGCGCGGGTAACGGTCTTCTCGCCGACCGTCGCGGTGGTCGCCGGGGTCGACTTGTCGGCCGAGGCAAGTTTGGTGACCTCGGCGGTCACCTCATACTCGCCCGGCGTCAGCGCCTTGGCCTTGGCGGCTTTCGCCGCCGGCGGCGCCTCGCTGCCGCATGCGGCCAGCAATGCGATGGCGGCCCCTCCGGCCATGCTCAACATAATCCTGGTCATCTAATTTCTCCCCTGTTTCGCCTGGCTCAGCCGCTTTGCTCGTCGCCGCGGCATTCGCCGACCCGGCTCGAGGCAATCCTCATCTTCATCGTCACCGGCCCTGCTCCGCCGCTGTCGATCCGCGTGTCCATCGCCATGTCGTAACTGTCCCTGTCGTACGCACCGTTCATTGCCATTGCGACGGTCCTCCCGTCGCGGACGCATTTCATTTCCGCGTCGATCTTTCCGCCGCCCATGTTGAAATGGTCGTAAGTGCAACCCTTGGCGTCCTGGGCGAAGAAGTCGGCGGCGGGCTTGTCGGCCTGCGCCGGGGTCAAGCAGGTGGCGAAGCGCTGCTCCTCGCCGAGCGCACCCTGCATCGCCTGGGCCACCCCCGCCGGCATGCCGGGCGCGTCCATCGACACGAAATTGACCTTCGACTCCCATCGGCCGGGGGAGAATTTCACGCCGCTGGCGGCGGCCGCTCGAGGGACGTCGGGGGCCTTGGCGTTGTTCTTGTCGGCCTCGTCGCGTCCGCAGGCGC
>JALYQH010000064.1 GCA_030855945.1 Pseudomonadota bacterium
GTGAAGGGCATGGCGCTCAACCTCGAGGCCGACAATGTCGGCGTCGTCATCTTCGGCTCGGACACCGGGATCAGCGAGGGCTCGACCGCCAAGCGCACCGGAACCATCGTCGACGTGCCGATCGGCAAGGCGCTGCTGGGCCGCGTCGTCGATGCGCTCGGCAACCCGATCGACGGCAAGGGTCCGATCGAAGGCGCCGAGCGCCGCCGCGTCGAGGTCAAGGCGCCCGGCATCATCCCGCGCAAGTCGGTCCACGAGCCGGTCCAGACCGGCCTCAAGGCATTGGACGCGCTCGTGCCCGTCGGCCGCGGCCAGCGCGAACTGATCATCGGCGATCGCCAGACCGGCAAGACGGCCGTGGCGATCGACACCTTCATCAATCAGAAGAAGGCCAACGCCGGCGACGACGAGAGCCAGAAGCTCTACTGCATCTACGTGGCGATCGGCCAGAAGCGCTCGACCGTCGCCCAGATCGTCCGCGCACTCGAGGAAAATGGCGCGATGGAATATACCATCGTCGTCGCCGCGACCGCGTCCGAGCCCGCCCCGCTCCAGTTCCTCGCGCCCTACACCGGCTGCGCGATGGGCGAATATTTCCGGGACAACGGCATGCACGCCGTGATCGTCTATGACGATTTGTCGAAGCAGGCCGTCGCCTACCGCCAGATGTCGCTGCTGCTGCGCCGTCCGCCGGGCCGCGAAGCCTATCCCGGCGACGTCTTCTATCTGCACAGCCGCTTGCTCGAGCGCGCCGCCAAGATGAACGACGCCAACGGCAACGGCTCGCTGACCGCGCTGCCGATCATCGAGACCCAGGCCGGCGACGTCTCGGCCTACATCCCGACCAACGTCATCTCGATCACCGACGGCCAGATCTTCCTCGAGACCGACCTGTTCTACCAGGGCGTCCGCCCCGCCATCAACGTCGGCCTGTCGGTCAGCCGCGTCGGCTCGGCCGCGCAGACCAAGGCGATGAAGAAGGTCTCGGGCTCGATCAAGCTCGAGCTCGCCCAGTATCGCGAAATGGCCGCCTTCGCCCAGTTCGGCTCGGACTTGGACGCTTCGACGCAGAAGCTTCTCGCCCGCGGCGCGCGCCTGACGGAGCTGCTCAAGCAGGGCCAATATGCGCCAATGCCGGTCGAGGAGCAGGTCGCGTCGATCTTCGCGGGAACGCAAGGCTATGTCGATGCGGTGCCGGTGAACGATGTGACGCGCTACGAGCAGGCGATGCTGACCTATTTGCGCTCAGACCATGCCGACGTGCTCGCCAAGATCCGCGACACCAAGGCACTCGACGACGACACCGCGAAAGCGCTCAAGGACGCGCTCGCCGCGTTCGGAAAGCAGTTCGCGTGATGTCCTTCGAGACGCCACTTCGACTTCGCTCAGCGGCTCCTCAGGATGAGCGGATTTTATTCTCCGCTCATGCTGAGGAGGGACTGAGCAGCCGCGCTAGCGGCGTGCCGAAGGCTCGTCTCGAAGCACGCTCGACGAGAGTTTAAAATGGCAAGTCTTAAAGCCCTCAAGCTTCGCATCGGCTCGGTGAAGTCGACGCAGAAGATTACCAAGGCGATGAAGATGGTCGCCGCGGCCAAGCTTCGCCGCGCGCAGGCCAATGCCGAGGCCGGCCGTCCTTACTCGACCCGGCTTGCGTCGGTCGTCGCCAGCCTCGCATCGCGCGTCACCATCGGACCGCAATCGCCCAAGCTCATTGCCGGCACCGGCAGCGACCAGCGCCACCTGATCGTCGTCGCCACCGGCGACCGCGGTCTTGCCGGCGCGTTCAACACCAACATCGTCCGCGCCGCGCGCAAGAAGGCCGAAGCCCTCGAAGCCGACGGCAAGACCGTCCTCTTCTACCTCGTCGGCCGCAAAGGCCGCCCGGTGATCCAGCGTTTCTATCCGAAAGCGATCATCGGCCAGCATGACACCCAAGGCATGAAGGCGCCCGGCTATGCCGACGCGCAGGCGATTGCCGACGATCTCACCGACCGCTTCGCCTCGGGCCAGTTCGACATCGCCCACCTCGCTTACGCCAATTTCCGCTCGACCCTGCTCCAGGAGCCGACCGTCGACCAGATCATCCCGGTCGTCCCCTCGGCGCTGGCCGAGGTCACGGGCAATGTCGCCGCCGCGGCGATCGACTATGAGCCCGACGAGGAAGCGATCCTCGCCGACTTGCTGCCGCGCAACGTCGCGATCCAGATTTACCGCGCCTTGCTCGAAAATTCGGCTGGCTTCTACGGCAGCCAGATGACCGCGATGGACAATGCCACGCGCAACGCCGGCGACATGATCAACAAATTGTCGATCGCCTACAACCGCCAGCGCCAGGCCGCGATTACGACGGAATTGGTCGAAATCATCTCTGGCGCGGAGGCGCTGTAATTCCGTGCAGCGGTCAGACATCCCGCCCTTAATCGAAAAACTCCGCCCCGGATGTGATGTCCGCTGGGTAAATGAAAGCACGCTAGGAGTTGAAGGCTGGACCGAGGGTTTCAACTACCAACCGTCGTTTTTGCTTACATTTTTTAATTTTGGCGAGAGCAAGAACGATTTTGATGGGATCGCATTTCGAACAGAATTTGCTAGTTCTGACGAAGTTTCCCTTAAGGCAGTGAATGACTTCAACCGAGAATTTCGGTTTGTGCGTCACCACGCTACCGATAATTCGCTCGTGGTCACCCACGATGTTCCAGTGGATTGCCACGGTATGTCTGCCGAAATTTTTGATTTGAACTACACGCTTTTTTCAATTGCTACCGAGCGATTGAAATCGACACTCTCCAACCGTGGAAATGAAAAGGTAAGCTGATGGCTACTGCCGCCCCCGCCAAGCCCAAGGCCAAGAAGGCCGCCGCATCTGACGCACCGACCGCCACCACCGGCAACCTCGTCGGCTCGGTCGCGCAGATCATCGGCGCGGTCGTCGACGTCGCGTTCGAGGGCGAACTTCCGCCGATCCTCGCCGCGCTCGAAACCGACAATAATGGCAACCGCCTCGTCCTCGAGGTCGCCCAGCACCTCGGCGAGGGCATGGTCCGCACCATCGCCATGGACGCCACCGAGGGGCTGACCCGCGGCCAGCGCGTCAATGCCACCGGCAGCCAGATCCGCGTCCCTGTCGGCCCCATGACGCTCGGCCGGATCATGAACGTCATCGGCGAGCCGATCGACGAGCGCGGCCCGATCGGCAGCGAATTATTCTCGAACATCCACGCCGACGCGCCATTGTTTGTCGACCAGTCGACCGAAGCCTCG
>JALYQH010000175.1 GCA_030855945.1 Pseudomonadota bacterium
AAAGCGGACACTGGCGCATCCCGCCGCAGCGCGGCCGCCTACCGCTATGGGGCGTCAGTACGGCTAAGGCCTACTCGCAGCGCATTGTCGGTTGGTACACCTGCATGGCGTTGGTGCCGCTGTTTCCGCCGAGCGTGATTCCGCCGCCCGGCAGGAATATCCTGCCGCCGATCACCGCGCTGCCCTTGAGGCCGTGGATAGCGATTGGGAGGTCGGGCAGCTTGGTCCAGCGGTTGGCGCGGGGATCGTAGCCATAAGTGTTGGGCGTCAGGCCGAGCACATGGGTCCGCTCGCCTTCTCCGCCGAAGACGAACATGCAGCCGGCATGGGCCGCGCCGGTGATGCCGCCGCGGGGCGCGGGAAGCGGGGCGCCCTTGGTCCAGCGGCGCGTCTTCGGATCGTAGATTTCGACCGTATCGACGCGCTCGGCCATCGCGCCCGGCCCGGTGCGGCCGCCGGCGACGATGATCTTACCGTTCAGCGCGACCATCGCCAGATGATTGCGCTGGGTCGGCAGATCGGGAAGCTTCTCCCATTTGTCGGTCGCGGGGTCGTAGACTTCGAAGGCCGAGCCTCCGGGCGGGCGCCCGCCGGCCACGTAAATCTTGCCGTCGATCACCGCCTTGCCGCCGCCGCCGCGCGGGGTCGGCATCGTCGCGCGTTTTGCCCAGCCGCCGACGGCCGGATCGTGGACCCAGGTGTCCGCTACGAACTTCTCCGGATTTCCGGTGCTTGCCCCCTCGATCTCGCCTCCGAGCAGGTAAAGCTTGCCGGCTGCCGCGGCGACATGGGTGTGGTGGATCGGCTGGGGCAGCTTCGGGCCGAGCGACCAGCGGCTGGTGGCCGGATCATAGATCTGGACGAGATCCGACGGGAGGCGCCCCGGCGGATAGCCACCGAGCACCCAGATCCTGCCGCCGAATTCCGCGATCGCATGCTCGGAGCGGGGGAGGGGCATCGCAGCGCCCATGCTCCACCCGTCGAACTCCTGCATCGCGCCTACGGGCGGCCCTTGGCTCACCCGGTCGTTCCAGGTCTCGCGCAGTTCGCCTGCCTCGACAGGCGTTGACCGATCGGGTGCCGGCGGAGGACCAGCACCGAAGCCCGCGGGCCGCGCCATCGCCTTGCCCTTGAGTTCGAGGTCGCGCCCCTCGCGCCGGACGAGAACCGAGACAGGATCGCCAACCTTCAAGCCCTGAACATATTCACTCAGAACGCCCGGTCCGGTGACCGCCTTTCCTCCAAGCTGGAGAATGATATCCCCAGGCCGCATGTCGAGCGCCGCTGCGGTCCCGCCTGGGGCAACGCTGGCAGCTACGGGGCCTTGGGGACCCTCCTCCAATCCAATCCCGAGGCCGACGGTGGGCTGTGCCGTCGCGGCCGTGGGCTGGGCCTGCTGTGCGATCGCGCCCGTCGTCGCGAGCAGCAATGCCGCCGCGGTCGCCATCAAATCACCCCTCATGATTTTCTCCCAACTTGCCTCGCCAATAACAGGGCACCGATACTTGCCCTTAAGAACCGGTTTTCGATAGGCGGACGGATGGATCGACCGGCGCCACGAAACGGATAAGCCCCGTCCGAAGGAATGCCTTCATCCTAAATCAGCCCTAGCGCCTTCATGCTCGACCGACCCTGCGACCCGACGATGACATGGTCGTGGACGGCGACGCGCATATGGCGGCCGGCTTCGATGAGGTCGCGGGTGAGGCGAATGTCCTGCTGGCTGGGGGAGGGGTCGCCCGAGGGGTGGTTGTGGACGATGATGATCGCGGTCGCGCCGAGCGCGATGGCGCGGGAGATGACTTCGCGGACATGGACCGCGGCTTCGTCGACCGAGCCGCGCCACATCGCTTCGTTGGCAAGCAGCAGATTCTTGGCGTTGAGGAACAACACCCGCACCTCCTCGATGGGCGAATGCGCCATCGCCGCCTGAAGATACTCGCCGAGCGCATCCCAGCTCGACAGGATGGGGCGTCCCTCGATGCGGGTCTCGAGCAGGCGCAGCGCGGTCGCCTGGGCGATCTTGAGTGCGCCGATCACGCCGTCGCTCAAGCCTTCGCGGCGGAGCGCGTCGGCATCGGCAGCGAGGAGCGGGCCGATCCCGCCGAAGCGCGCGATCAGCGCCTTGGCCTGGGCCTTGGTGTCGCGGCGGGGAATGGCGAGGGCGAGGAGATACTCCACCAGCTCATGATCGAGCAGCGCCCCACCGCCGCCCTCGAACAGCCGCTGGCGGAGGCGCGCGCGGTGGCCGGCAGCGGGCAGCGGCAAAGGGGGGTGCGGGTCGTCTGCCATCGCCGTGACGCTAGGCAAAGCGTGGCGGCCATGCAACGCAGGCATTGTGTCGCGCACGGAACGGTCCGTGCGCGCGCGGGTTGAAAGACACCATGGTCGCCGATCGGGACGAACTAGAGCAGCAAGCGGCCGACGGCCCGGTGCGCGTGACGCGTCGCCGGACGATCATCTGGCGTCGCACGCAATGGGCGCTGATCGCCTTGGTCCTGATCGTGCTGGCGGCGGCGGTCGCGATCTGGTTCGCGCGGGTGCCGATTGCCAACGACATCATCGCCCGCGAGCTCGAAAAGCGCGGAGTTACCGCAACCTACTCGCTCGACCGGATCGGGCTTCGCACCCAGCGCATCAGCAATTTGG
>JALYQH010000261.1 GCA_030855945.1 Pseudomonadota bacterium
GACCAGGGCCATCACGCGGCCCATGTCTTTCATGTTCGCCGCGCCGGTTTCGGCGATGATCGCGCCGATCGCCGCCGTGGCCGCGGCGTCGTCGAGCTGGGTGGGGAGGAACCGCTCGATCACCACAATCTCGGCTTCCTCGATCGCGGCGAGCTCCCCGCGGCCGCCCTTGCGGTAGAGCTCGACCGACTCGCGGCGCTGCTTGATCATTTTCTGCATCACTTCGGTGACCAGCGCGTCGTCATCGGGCTGGGTCGAGGCGGTGCGCAGTTCGATGTCGCGATTCTTGACCGCCGACTGGAGCATGCGGATCGTCTGCACCGACGCCTTGTCGCCGCTTTTCATCGCGCTCACCAGCGCGGCCTTGATGTCGTCGCGAATCATCGCATTCTCGTTTCGGTTGGCCGGAAAAGACGTGTGGTAGCGTCGAAATCGCGCCGATTACAGCGTTGACCTCATCCCCAATCGAGCCTAGCCGCATTCCCTTAGCGACATCGCCGATTTTCGACCCGCAGGAGCCTCCCGCCTTGGCCACTCCACGAGCCCCGTCTGCGCGCCGAAACGCCGCGCGCCCGGATGGAGCGACCGGCGTGATCGTCTTCGCCGACGGGCGGATCGTGTGGGGGCGGGGCTTCGGCGCCGAGGGCAGCGCGGTCGGGGAGCTGTGCTTCAACACCGCCATGACAGGTTATCAGGAGGTGATGACCGACCCGAGCTACGCGCGGCAGGTGGTCGCCTTCACTTTCCCGCACATCGGCAATGTCGGCGCCAATGGCGAAGACGTCGAAGCCGGCGCGGCCCACGCGCTGGGGTGTCTGGTGCGGGAAGCGGTGACATCACCGAGCAATTTTCGGAGCGAGCAGGATTTCCCGAGTTGGATGGGCGAGACGGGGCGGATCGGCATTTCGGGCGTGGACACCCGCGCGCTGACGCGGCTGGTGCGGCGCGAGGGGCCGCCGACGGTGGCGATCGCGCATAATGCTAAGGGCGAGTTCGATATTGCGGCGCTTCGGCAAGAGGCGGCGGAATGGCCGGGGCTCGAGGGGATGGACCTGGCGAAGGAGGTGAGCCGGGAGCAGTTGGAGGCTTGGTCGGGGGGCAAGTGGCGGCTTGGTGAGGGGTATGAAGAATCCCCTCCGGCCGGAGCGGGAGGGGAAGAGGAGCGCAGCGACGAAGGGGAGGGCCTGTTCCTTTCCGGAAACGACAGGCCCTCCCCCAACCCCTCCCGCTCCGGCGGGAGGGGAGCTAAGGCACCCCACGTCGTCGCCATCGATTACGGCTCCAAGCACAACATCTTCCGCAACCTGGTCGAGGCCGGCGCGCGCGTCACCATCCTCCCCGCCGGCGCAAGCTTCGACGAAGTGATGGCGCACGACCCCGACGGCTTCTTCCTCTCCAACGGCCCCGGCGACCCCGCCGCGACCGGGGAATATGCGGTGCCGCTGATCCAGGCGATGCTCGGCACCGGCAAGCCGCTGTTCGGCATCTGCCTCGGCCATCAATTGCTCGCGCTGGCGGTCGGCGGGAAGACCGCGAAGATGTTCCAGGGGCACCGCGGCGCCAACCACCCGGTCAAGCGCTGCGCCGATGGCGCGGTCGAGATTACCAGCATGAACCACGGCTTCGCGGTCGAGCGCGAGGGGCTTCCGGCCAACGTCCGCGAGACCCAGGTTAGCTTGTTCGACGGGAGCAATTGCGGGCTTGAGCTGACCGACAAGCCGGCCTTCTCGGTTCAATACCACCCCGAGGCGAGCCCGGGGCCGATGGACAGCTTCTATCTGTTCGAGAAGTTCGTGGGGATGATGCGGTGAGGCGAAGCGTGCTCGGGTCTCTGGCTGCGGGCGCTGGCTTGAGTGTGGCCGCGTTCATCCTCTCATACTGGTATCAACAAAACTATGGGCCGACCGAGCAACTCGTCTGGAGCTATAAGCGAAACACTGGGCCAGAACCTTGGCCCGCGCACGAAACAAAAGATCCGAGGGCGCAAAGAGAACCGGTCAGCAACTATGCGGTGTTCGTCGCTCGAAGCTGCGAGATCCCGCGGTGGGATGTGGATAGCAATCTGGGCACCACTGATGTCGATGATGAAGCTCGGCTTTTCATCCCGATGAGAGTCCTTTCCGACGCGAATTTCAATTGCTTGGCTAGCTTCGTTAAGCCGCCTTATGTGACCTTAACTCGGAAACAGATTTGATGCCCAAACGCACCGACATCTCCTCGATCCTGATCATCGGCGCGGGGCCGATCGTCATCGGCCAGGCGGCCGAGTTCGATTATTCGGGGTCGCAGGCGGTCAAGGCGCTCAAGGAGGAGGGCTACCGGGTCATCGTCGTCAATTCGAACCCGGCGACGATCATGACCGATCCGGATTTGGCCGACGCGACCTATATCGAGCCGATCACGCCCGAAGTGGTCGCCAAGATCATCGACAAGGAGCGGCCCGACGCGCTGCTGCCGACGATGGGCGGGCAGACCGCGCTCAACACCGCGCTGACGCTCAACAAGGACGGCACGCTGGCCAAGTATGGCGTCCAGCTGATCGGGGCGCAGGCCGAGGCGATCGACAAGGCCGAGGACCGGGAAAAATTCAAGGCGGCGATGGACCGCATCGGGCTCGACAGCGCCAAATCGGGCATCGCGC
>JALYQH010000276.1 GCA_030855945.1 Pseudomonadota bacterium
CAGCTGGTCGACGTGGAAGTGCCCGGGGACGTGGCGCCCGGCACCAAGCTGCCGATCAGGGCGCGCGTGGACTATCTTGCCTGCACCGACGAGATTTGCGTGCCTGAAACGGCGAATGTCGCCGTCGACCTGAAGGCGGGTGCGACAGCGGCGCAGACCAACCGGGCGATGTTCGACCGCTTTCGCCAGGCGCTGCCGAGGCCGCTCGGCAGCGAGGCGCGGTTCGAGGTCGCCGGAAACCGTTTCCGGCTGGCGATCCCGGTTCCCGCCGGGCTGGAGCTTGCCGAGCCCTATTTCTATCCGCTGACCGACGGCGCCTTATCCTATGCGGCTGCGCAGACCTTCTCTCGCGCCGGCGACACGTTGATCGTCGAGACGGACGCGCCTGCGGACGGCGCCAGCCTCGACGCGGTCGAAGGCGTGCTGAAGCTGAGCGACGGCACCGGTGTGTCGCTGGGCGCGGTACCGGGGACCGTTCCCGCCGTCGGATCTGCCCTCAAGCTGGAGTCAAAGCAGACGGCGCCGGGCGCCGCCGCGGTGCTGGCCGCCCTGCTCGGCGCGATAATCGGCGGGCTGCTGCTCAATATCATGCCGTGCGTCTTCCCGATCTTGAGCCTGAAGGCGCTCAGCCTCGCCAAGGCTGGCGGCGATGAAGCCGCGGCGAAGCGCGAAGCCGTCGCTTACACGTTGGGCGCGGTGCTGATTTGCCTTGCGCTCGGGGCGGCATTGCTCGGTCTGAGGGCAAGCGGCGCCGCAGCTGGCTGGGCGTTCCAGCTCCAGGACCCGCGCGTGATCCTGTCGCTGCTCCTGCTGATCACCGCCGTCGCGCTAAACCTCGCCGGCCTGTTCGAGCTTCCTGCGCTCACCGCCGGCGGCGGCCTTGCCGGACGAGGCGGGACCAGCGGCGCGTTCTGGACCGGCGCGCTCGCCGCGTTCGTAGCGACCCCCTGCACCGGTCCGTTCATGGGCGCCGCGCTCGGGGCGGCCCTGGTACTGCCAACGGCCGCCGCGCTGGCCGTTTTCGCCGGGCTGGGCCTGGGCCTGGCCTTGCCGTTTCTGCTGCTCGGCTTCGTGCCCGCGCTGCGGCGGCGCCTGCCGAAGCCGGGCGCGTGGATGGCGCGGTTCCGGCGCCTGATGTCGGTGCCGATGTTCCTCACCGCCCTGGCCCTCGCCTGGATCCTCGGGCGTCAGGCGGGCGTGGACGGGATGGCGCTCGGGCTTGGCGCAGCGACGGTGCTCGGCCTGGCATTGTGGTGGGTCGGACGGTGGCAGGGGCGCCAAGCCGCCTGGGTGCCGCTCGCGCCGGCCATGCTTGCCGCCGTACTGGCCATGGTCCTCATTCCCACCGCCGCCGCGGGGCCGGCCACTGCCACCACTCAAAATGCGCTCAATTCCGAGCCGTTCACCGAAGCGCGGCTGGGCGCCCTTCAACAAGAGGGGCGGCCGGTCTTCGTCTATTTCACCGCCGACTGGTGCGTGACCTGCAAGGTAAACGAGAAGGGCGCGCTCGAGCGGGAAGTGGTCGCGGAGGCTTTCGCCAACAAACAGGTGGCGGTGCTGGTCGGCGACTGGACCAGCGGCGATGCCGCGATTGGCCGGTTCCTCGAAAAGCACGGCCGTTCGGGCGTGCCGCTCTACCTCTATTATGAGCCGGGCGAGCCGGCCCAAATCCTGCCGCAGGTTCTGACCCCCTCGCGGCTCGTGTCGATGGTCAGCTAAGAAAGGAACATAAGATGAAACAGATGCTCATTGCCTTTACCGCTTTCGCCGTGATCGCCGCGCCAGCTTTAGCGGCCCCGGTGGTTGGCAAGCCCGCGCCCAACTTCGTCGCGGCCGACGTGAACGGCAAGCCGGTCAGCCTGTCCGACTTCCGCGGCAAGACCGTGGTGATCGAATGGAACAACCCCGAGTGCCCGTTCGTGAAAAAGCATTATGGCAGCGGCAATATGCAGAAGGCTCAGGCGGCGGCGGCCAAGGACGGAGTCGTCTGGCTGTCGATCAATAGCGGCGCACCCGGCAAGCAAGGCCATATGAGCGGCGTCGAAGCCAAGGCATTTGTCGCCGAAGCGGGCGCTCGTCCAACCGCCTATCTGCTCGACCCTCGCGGTGTCGTCGGCAACGCTTATGGCGCCAAGACCACCCCGCACATGTATGTCGTCAACAAGGCCGGCTCTCTGGTTTACGCCGGCGGCATCGACGACAAGCCGACCCCCAACCCGGCGGACATCAATGGCGCCCGCAACCATGTGCTGGCGGCGTTGTCGGAGCTGAAGGCCGGCAAAACGGTGTCCGTGGCGACGAGTCGCCCATATGGCTGCGCCGTCAAGTATAAGGACAGTTGAGGGGCGCGGGGTGGAGGAGCGGAAGCCTTGCTTCCGCTTCCGAACCTTATTGCCCGCAAGCCTTCACCTTGCCGGGGCTACGATCAATCGATCTTATTTAAGGAGAGATCATGAACAGGTTGGAATTCGCCGCGGTTCTGGCCGCCGGTGCCGAGCTCGCGCTGTAGCATGTTCCTGATTGCAGTGGCCCTCTCCATGGTAGCCTCGCCCGACCGATGGGTTCACATAGGCGGCCGCACCGACGCTTATGAGGAATATCTTGACAAGGAGAGTGTCAGGCGGAGCGGCGATAAGGTGACGCTATGGACCCGGCGCGACTTCGTGCACGACCAGGGCACCTCCTGGAACGAACTTGAGTTTGACTGCTCGATGAGAATGGAAACCATTCTCGCCTACATCGGAGATGATGGCGGGACCGTTTCTCACAATGTCGTTCGACCGCATCGAAAGGCTTCTCCAATCCTCCCCAAGTCGGTGGAGGAAAGGATCTTCAACATCGCTTGCCGCTGATCTTTCTCCGATAGGGTGTCGGCAAGACCTATCACGTGGATCGTGCGAACTGAACTCGCTCACCAAGGCCCTCAGCGTCTTCGCTTTCGAGCTTCAGCCGCTAGCCGCAGCAGTGCAGTAGCGTCGGCGGGCAACGCATTCGCAACTGGTCGATGCAGGAGTTTCATTGGGGAGTGCGCTACGCCGGAACCGTGACCTTCGGCCTATGGTAAGGCGGCTCACTCTGTGGCAGCATTCCATCATGACTGGTCAGCTCCCCAATCACCTTCATCGGATTGCCTGCATCGCAGCGATGGTCGTTTGGCTCGCCTGGGGCTTCCCGATGTTCAAGACCTTCATGCTTGGCCACACCATCCGCGATGTCCCGGTATCGGCGGTTTTGTTCGTCCCCTACGCCATTTTCGGCGCGGTCGTGCTCTGTGCGATGGCGTTGAAGCTGCGACCGGGGTTCCTGTGGACCCTGCTGTTGGTCGAGCTTGTCGCGGTCGTGGCGATGACCATCATCCTTCCATGGGCAGGGCTGTCGCAGTTCCTCGTTATTATCGCATGGCAGGCGGCCGTGGCGACGACGCCCCGCAAGGCGTTGGGCTGGGCCGCCTTTCAAACCCTGACGGTAATTGGCGCGCTGTCGCAGGCTCTCAGTCCCGATTTGTGCTGGGTCATCGCCAAATCCCTCGCGTTGCAGCTACTGCTCATATTTCTGGCCCGGGCGCTCAAATGCGAGGCGGAAACGGCGCGAGCGTTGGCCCAGACGAACAGAGAATTGCGGGCGGCACAGGCCATAATCGCGAATACGGTCCGCGGCGCGGAACGGCTGCGCATCTCGCGAGAGCTGCACGATGCCTGGGGCCACGAGCTGACCGCGCTCGGGCTGCAGCTCGAGATCGCGAGCCACGTCACCGAGCCCGCCAAAGCGAACGATCATGTGACACAGGCGAAGGGTCTGGCCAGCGCCCTTCTCGCCAAGGTGCGCGATGTCGTCGCCGCTCTGCGCGAGGATGAACGTTGCGATTTGAAGGTTGCGCTGGAGGCGCTTGCGCTGAGCGTCCCCGCCCCGGCAATTCATGTCGAAGTCGCGCCCGGCGTGCGGGTCAGCCCCGACCATGCCCATGCGCTAATGCGTTGTGCCCAGGAAGCCGTCACCAACGCAATTAGGCACGCAGAAGCGTCGAATTTGTGGCTTCAGGTGACTACGGATAGCGAAGGCGTGCGCCTAGTCGCGCGCAACGACGGGAACGCGCGGCCGGGCGTCTCTGCCCCCGGCTCGGGGCTTCTCGGGATGCGTGAGCGGGTGGAATATCTGGGCGGCCGGCTGGCGGTACAGGCGGGAGCCGGGTCCGGCTTCACGATTGACGCCTGGTTGCCTTCAGGTGCGCCGCAACCGGCATGATCCGGGTGGTCATCGTCGACGATCAGACGCTGGTTCGCCAGGGCGTGCGCGGTCTGCTCGAGCTGATGCCCGACATCGAGGTGGTGGGAGAGGCAAGCGACGGTGAGGAGGCGCTGGAGAAAGTTCCGGAGCTCAAGCCCGACGTGCTCCTCCTCGACATCCGCATGCCTCGGCTAAGCGGTATCGCCGTCCTGGATGCTCTCCGCGAAGAGGATATGCTGCCGCCGACATTGGTCCTGACAACCTTCGACGATGGCGAGGCCGCGATCGCGGCGATCAAGGCCGGCGCCAAAGGTTTGATGCTCAAGGATGTCTCGCTTGAAGACCTGGCTCAGGCCATCCGAGCCCTTGCCGACAATAGAACAGCCTTTCAGCCGGCCATGACCGAAAGCTTGATGGCGGCAATCCGCCGCAGCCCTTCGGCGTCGACCGATAATCACGTTGCCGAGGCGCTCACCGTCCGAGAGCGAGAGGTGCTGCATCTGATCTGCGCCGGCTACAGCAACAGGGAGATCGCCGATCTATTGGCGCTGGCCGAGGGGACCGTGAAGAACCACGTTTCCAACCTGCTGCTGAAGCTCGATGCCCGCGATAGAACCCGAGCAGCGCTCAAAGGGTTACAGGAAGGGCATTTGGGCTAGCTGTTGCAACTCCGCTGGTCCATTTCGTGGAACCCCCGTTGTGTTCTCCCGCGCAGCTTCTCAAGGCACCTGTTCAGATGTCTGCTTCTGGGATCTCCGGGCGGGCTGCTGGGGACAACCAAGGGCGCTTAGCGGACCTTCACAGCGGCCCCAAAACTGAGAGCGGAGCAAACGCACATGAGGGCTTGCGGCGACAACTGAGTCCGATCTTCGCTGCTTAGTCGCCAAAAATTCCCTGTACCCCTAGGGCAGGGAACTCATCGATTTTATGGCCGATTTTAGCCGGAACGGGCGCCGTCGATTTCATCGCCGCCTGCAATCGCATAGTTTCCCTGCTGATTTCCTTGCATGCAGCGAATTTTGGGGAGAGAGCGGTTCGCAGCAGACTGCTTCCACCGCCAGTGCGGCTTCGCCCCACCGAACCGAGCGTGACGGTGCCGCTCGGCTACTTCCTTTTCAAGATTTTCCAGGGGCACGATGAAGACTGTCATATTGATACCGGCGCGCTTCGCTTCGTCGCGCTTTCCCGGGAAACCGCTGGTCGAATTGCGCGGCGCGAGCGGAGCGGCGAAAACGCTGATCGAGCGCAGCTTCGATGCCGCACGTCAGGTCCCAGGGGTAGAAGCGGTCTATGTCGTCACCGATGACCGCCGCATTGCCGACGTTGCCGAGGGGTTCGGCGCACCAGTGATCATGACCGCCGAAAGCTGCCGCAACGGCACCGAGCGTTGCGCCGAAGCGCTGTCCTCACTCGACGGCCCTGATCTGGTGATCAATTTCCAAGGCGATGCGCTGCTCACGCCGCCCCTCTTCGTTGCCGCTCTAATCGATCTGTTCGCCGCCAATCCTGATGCACAGGTCGCGACCCCGGCGATGCGGCAGCGTTCGGACGAGGTGCGCGCGCTCCAGGCGGAGGAAGCCGCGGGGCGGGTCGGCGGGACCAGTGTGACCGTCAATGGCGAAGACCAGGCGCTCTATTTCTCGAAAAAGCTGATTCCCTATCTCCCCGAGGGAGCGCTCGACGAAATATTGTCGCCGGTGCGGCTGCACGTCGGAGTCTACGGCTACCGGCCGGAAGCGCTGAGGACCTATGCGGCGGCGCCGCCGAGCGAGCTCGAACTGCTCGAGGGGCTCGAGCAATTGCGTTTTCTCCATGCGGGGGTGCCGATCGACGTCGTCGAGGTGCCGACGCCGTCCTTCACTCTTCGCGAGCTTAACAATCCCGGCGACATTGCGCCGATCGAGGCGGCCCTCGCAGCGGCCGGTCTCGACTGATGAGCTATTGGGACGGGCTCGACGGGCGCTACCGCATCATTCTGTGCGACATTTGGGGCGTCGTTCACGACGGCGTGGATTTATACCCTCATGCCGCCGAGCGGCTCCGCGAGTGGCGCGCGCAGGGGCGCACGGTGATCCTCATTACCAACGCGCCGCGCACCGCCGAAGCGGTCGAAGCGCAACTTCGCCGTATCGGCCTGCCGCGCGACTGCTGGGACGGCATTTCAACCAGTGGCGAAGCCGGCATCGCGGCGATCAAGGTGCATGGCCGCGCAGCGGGATTTCTTGGCACCATGCAGGACCGGGCGATACTGGAAGACCATGGACTGACGTTTGCCGAGGACGGCTTCGCCGACATCGCCTTGACCGGGCTCGACGATGATCGCGATGCGGTCTCCGATTATGCGGCGCAGTTGAAGTTGTTCGCGCAGCGCGATGTTCTGCTCCACTGCTTCAACCCCGACCGCATCGTCGTGCGCGGCGGCGTTGTCGAACCTTGCGCCGGGGCGCTGGCCGACGCTTATGAAGCGATCGGCGGGCGCGTCTCATGGTATGGCAAGCCGCATCGCGCCATCTACGACCATGCCTTGGGTCTCGCCGGGAATCCACGGCGTGAGGCTGTAGTGGCGGTCGGCGACGCGCTGCAGACGGACATGCTCGGCGCCGCGCGTCAGGGAATTGACGCGGTGTTCGTCCAGAGCGGAATCCACGCCGGCGAGCCATGGCCGGAGGACTTTGCCGCGAAGCACGGACTGGGTGAATGGCACCCGGTAGCGATTGTCGCGGGCCTTAGCTGAGTCCAACAGGCTAGAGCATCCCCCGGTCGCGCATCAGCGCCTTGACCGCCTCCGCTGCTTCGTCGACCGGGTCGACTGGCGGACCTTTTAGCGGCGCATCGACCGTCCCGATCAGGCCGGCCTCGCGCATCGCCGCCCACGTCCGCGGCAGATCGCGGATCGCCCCGCGCCGTGCTCGCACCCATCCTTTCAGCCAGGATCCCGGACCGCGCGGGGCCTCAGTCGCCGGGATCATTCCTACTGGCTTGCCGGCCATGATCGCTTCTGACAGCATCGATATACTGTCGCCGGTCACGTATATTTCGTCGGCGTCGTCCAGCAGCACGCCGAACCGCGGCATGTGACCGTCGCTTACGGCATGCCGCCTCCCTTCATCGCCGACGGCCGCAATTCGCTCGAGCAGCGCCGGATCGGTGCGCGGGCTGCCGACGCTGATCAGCGTGCCCCCTTCGCCTCGACCGCGGCGAAGCAGCGTTTCGACCGCAGCGATGACGGTTGAATAAGGCAGGATCCAGCCCTTGACCGGCCCGCCCAGCGCCAGCAGCCGGTGTGGCCGCGGCAGGCTCGCCAGATAGGCTTGCTCCTCGGCGGTTGGGCCAAGCGCTTCGCGTGGCCGACCTAGCGTCAATGCTTGCTGCACGAAATGGCCTTGGTCGGGAACGCGATACTGCGGCGGGCTTATCGTCAGGTCGAAAAAGCGCGGCGAAACACGCGGATTGCCGAGCCGGACGGTTAGCGTGCGACCGCCCGATTTGCGCTTGATGTAAAGTACGGCGGGCACCGAGCGATGGCCAATGCCGATCACCACGTCGGGCCACGGCGGGACCAATTGCGCGCGCGCTGCCGGAGCGACCGACAACAGCGTCCGGCCCTTCAAATATTTGTCGACCGAGCGCCATCGACCGTAGCGCAGCGTGATCTTGGTGCATGGCAGACCGAGTGCCTCGGCGAGGGCCAGCACCTGATTATTGTCGCCCCGCCGATGGCCGAGGAGCGCCCATATCCTCGGTTCGCTCACGTTGACCGGCTCATGCTCGCAATGCCGCCGCGGCTTCGGCTTCGCGTTGCATCGCGCGCGCGAGTTGGCTCATCCCATTGAGGTATTGCGGCGGCACATGCTGGTCGCGATAGCCGCCCGCCGCCGCTGCGCGCAGCGTCCACATCGGGTCGATCAGATGCGCGCGGCCTAGTGCAACGAGATCGGCCCGGCCGGCGGTGAGGATGGCGTTGGCCTGGTCGGGTTCGGTGATGTTGCCGACCGCCATGGTTGCTAGCCGCGCCTCATTGCGAATCTTGTCAGAAAATGGCGTCTGAAACAGACGCCCGTAAACAGGCTGCGCCTCGGCCCAGGTCTGTCCGGCGGAGACATCGATCAGGTCTGCGCCGGCGCGGGAGAAGGCCTGCGCGATCCGCACCGCCTCGTCCGGCGTAACCCCGTCCTCGCCCGCCCAGTCGGTCGCCGAGATGCGCACCGACATCGGCCGTTCCGATGGCCAAGCGTCGCGCATCGCCGCGAATATTTCGAGTGGGTAGCGCAGGCGATTGTCGAGGCCGCCGCCATATTCGTCGTCACGCTTGTTCTGCAGCGGGGTGATGAAACTCGACAGCAGATAGCCATGCGCCGCGTGCAGCTCGAGCATGTCGAACCCCGCCTCGATGCCCATCCGCGTCGCAGCTATGAACTGATCGCGAACCTCATTCATCTCGGCGCGTGTCATCGGCGAGGGTGTTTGATTGACCTTGCTCCACGCCACGCCCGACGCGGAGATGAGCCGCCAATTGCCCGCGTCGAGCGGCGCGTCCATTGTCTCCCAGCCGAGCTGGGTGGACCCTTTCGCGCCCGAATGACCGAGCTGGAGGCAGATTTTGGCTTTGGAATGGCGATGGGCGAAATCGGTAATCCGCCGCCATGCAGCGACATGTTCAGGCGCCCACATGCCGGTGCAGCCGGGCGTGATCCGGCCGGTCGGCGAGACGCAGGTCATCTCGGTGAACACTAATCCAGCGCCGCCCTGGGCTCGCGCCCCGTAGTGAACGAGGTGGAAGTCGTTCGGCGTCCCGTCCTCGGCCGAATAGGTCGCCATCGGCGAGACGACGATGCGGTTGGCAAGGCTCATTTCGCGGAGCTTGAACGGCGCGAACATAGGCGGGGCGCCGTTGTCCACACCGGTTACGCGCGCCCAGAATTGCCGCTCCGTGCCTTCCAGCCACTCAGCATCCCTCAATCGAAGGTTCTCGTGGCTGATGCGCTGCGACCGGGTCAGCAGCGAATAAGCGAATTGCCACGGCTCGAAGCCGAGATAGCGTTCGACCGTCTCGAACCATTCGGTCGAGTTTCGCGCGCTATTTTGAAGCTTCAAAACTTCGAGCGCGCGCTCGGACTGATATTCGGCTAGCGCCTCGGCCCGGCCTAGCCCGGGGCGGCTGAGCACTTCCGCCAGCTTGATCGCATCCTCGACCGCAAGCTTGGTTCCCGAGCCGATCGAGAAATGCGCGGTATGCGCGGCATCGCCGAGCAGGATCAATTTGTCGTGATACCAGCGCTCGCAGATGATCCGGCGAAACTGCAGCCAGGCCGCCGAGCCGCGCAGGTGCGACGAATTGGTCAGAAGGGGCTGGCCCTCGAGATAGGGTGCGAAGATGCGCTCGCACGCGGCGATCGTTTCCTGCTGGTCCATCCGGTCGAACCCGAGACCCGCCCACGTCTCGGGCGAACATTCGACGATGAACGTGGAGCAATCGTCCGAGAAGCGGTAGGCGTGGGCCCAGATCCAGCCTGCTTCGCTCTGCTCGAAAGCGAAGGTGAATGCGTCGAATGTCTTGGGCGTGCCGAGCCAGATGAAGCGGTTGGCGCGCCGCTGAATGTCTACGCTGAAGTGGTTGGCATAGGCTTTGCGGAACCGGCTGTTGGCTCCGTCGGCGGCGATGACGAGGTCCCACTCGTGCCAAGCGGTCAGGTCGGGCTCGACCTCGGCCTTGAAGTGCAGCACGATGCCGAGTTCTCGGGCGCGGGCGGTGAGGATTTGGAGCAGACGCTTGCGGCCGATACCGATGAATCCGTGGCCGGAGGAGCGAATGCACTGGCCCCGCAGGTGGACGTCGACGTCGTCCCAATGCGCGAACTCGCTGGCGATTAGCCGAGCCGACACCGCATCGTTTGCCATCAGATTATCAACTGTCTGGTCGGAAAAAACCACGCCCCAGCCGAAGGTTTCGCCCTCGGCATTGCGTTCAAACAGCTCAATCTCGTGACGCGAGTCGCGAAGCTTCATCGAAATGGCGAAGGTCAGCCCCGCTGGCCCTCCGCCGATACATGCGATCCTCACGGCAGCTCCTTTCCGCGGCGACGGTAGCGGGAACCCGGCTGGCTTGCATCCGGGTTCGTTCGTGCGGCGCTTCGAGTCGCGCGATTCGATTGCAGGGCGAGCAGCGAATTTTGGCAAAAAATCCCGATGAGGGACGCACATACGAAAAAAATCGCGTGATCGAGTCAACATGGGCACGTGCCGCGGATGACTGAAAATAATCGGCATCCGCGTTGTTAACTTTCTGCTAATTTCTCCAAAAGAGATTAACAGCTATTAATCTTTGACGAAACGCCTGATTCTATTCGAGAGACAACCTGCAGCCTTTACCACCTTCTTAGGCAAGTAGAGGACCGAAAGGACGTAACAACGAGGGTCGTCATAATAAGTATATAGGATATCTTTCCAGTTTAACCAATTTTTACTTTAAGACTGGCCTCCAAGCCCTGTTGCAATTGCGTGGCCCCACTTGTGCCGGGTTGCCATTTGGCGTCACTCATGGTTTCCCCTCTATCCGAGCGCGGGGCTCGCTAGCGGCTGTTAACGATATCGATTATCGGATGGTATGCTCGCGGGTACCGCTTGAAGGATCGCGCCGGGCCGCTTGGCACTGGCACAATTTAGAGGTGGGTCATGCGGTACGAAGATACTTCCCTGACGGGCTCGATCAACGAACTTCCTGTCGCTCGCGATGATACTGACGCCTTGGCGGCTGGCACGCGCGGACCCGCCACCGGCAATGTCGTCACCGGCACAGGGACGCAGACCGGATCGCTGGGGGTCGACCTTGCAGTCAACGATGCCCAGATCACCTCAATTGCCGGTGCTGGTGGCTCGGATACGGCCTTGTCGGGCGGACGATTCGAAGTCGCAGGTGAATTTGGCCAGCTCAGTATCGATCCGCAGGGCAATTACCGCTACCTCGCGAACCAGGGCGCACCCGAGAATTCGCGCGACCACTTCACCTACAAACTGGCCGATGCGCAGGGAGATAGCGACAACGCCATCCTCACCATCGAGATCGGCAAGTCGCAGTCGCTTGGCGAGTCGCAGATGGTCGTGCCGGGACCCGACGGAATGGTCCTGCTGCCCGCCGGAGTCGAGCTCAGCGATGTCCGAGTCGTCGGCCGCAATCTCGTCATCGACCTGCCCGACGGCACCCAAATGGTGATCGTCGACGGCGCGGTGTTCGTGCCCCAATTGGTGATCGACAATGTCCAGGTCCCCGCGACCAACCTCGCGGCGCTGCTGATCGATTCCGAGCCGACGCCAGCCGCAGGCGGCCAGCCGCCATCGGGCGGAGGCAATTTCGCGGTTCCGGTCGGGCCACTCGACCCCGGCGTGCCCCTTGGCGACCTCATCCCGCCGACCGCGCTTGATTATACTCCGCCCGAGTTTAAGGAGATCAACGAGTTCCGGGACAAGGACGTCGAAGTCGTCATTGGAACCCCTGACCAGCCCGCCGGCGTGGTCAACGCGACCGCTTCGGTCAATGAGGCTGGCCTTCCTGCGCGCCTGGCTGGTGAGCCGGAAGGGTCCGGGGAAGAAGCCGCCGCCGGGACCAATGGTGACACAAGCGAAATCACCACCGGAATTATTGATATCGATGCGCCTGACGGCCTCGACGGCGTCAGCATTAACGGCACGCTTGTTTCCGGTGCCATCGGTCAGTCGTTCGCCGGCGCCTTCGGCACGCTGACCATCACCAGCATCGTCGGCACCGAGATCGGCTACAGTTATACGTTGAACGACAATACGTCGGGCAATGGCAGTGAGGACGTTTTCAGCGTCGTTGTCACGGACGACGATGGCGATAGCGCCGCCGCGACACTGACCATCGATATCGTCGATGACGCGCCGACCGCGCGCGCCGACACGGATTCGATCGCCGCGGGTCAATTCGGTCCGGCCACCGGCAACGTCATCACGGATGCGGCTGCCGGAGACCTTGAGGACGGCGATACCAACGCTCGCGACACGGTTGGTGCGGATGATGCCAGCATCACGTCGGTTAGTGGGTTCGGCGGCAGCGATTCCGCGTTCAACGAAGCGGGGGGCCTTGTCGTCAACGGACAATATGGCGTCCTGACGGTCAGCGCCGATGGCGATTACAGCTACGTCCGCAATGCCGGCACGAGCGGCGGGGTCACCGACGTTTTCAACTACACACTGACCGACGGCGACGGCGACACCTCGACCTCGACCCTGACCATCGGCATCGGCAACGCGACGCCCGACGCCGGCCAGAACCCCACTATTCTGCTAGATGACGATGCGCTCACCAACGGGAATCCCGGCGGGGTGGGCGACGACCCCAATGCAGCCAATCTTGCGGGCACGCTAAGCGGCGCCGGCGGTGACGGCGCGCTGACATTCGACCTGCAGGCGAACGGCGCTCCGGCCGGCTTCACTTATGTCGACGGGCCGAACGGTTCGATCCTTGTCCAACAGGGCGGCACAACCGTCCTGACCGTCACGCTCAATGCCGAAACGGGTGCCTATACGGTAACCCAGAATGCGCCGATCGATCATGCGGCCGGCGGTAACGAGAATAATGTCGACTTTACCATCGGCTATACTGTGACCGACATCGATGGCGGTTCGGCGTCGGGGTCTTTGGCCATCAATGTCGACGACGACACACCGACGATCGGCCGCACCGATCGGGCCCTGCCGACGCTGACCGTCGACGAAACCGATCTTGCGCTCAACGCGAGCGGCGATTTCTCCGCCCTGTTCGACGGACGCATCGGCGCCGATCTTCCAGGGTCGGTTGCCTTCTCCCTTTCCGTCGTCAACGGCTCCGACAGCGGCACGGTCGACGTGGCAACCGGGCAGAACATTCTCCTGTTCAACAATGCTGGCGTGATCGAAGCGCGAGTGGGCGGGGCCGATGGGCCGGTCGCTTATGTCATCAGCGTGGATTCGGCGACCGGCGTCGTCTCGGTCGACCAGGTTCGTGCGCTTAGCCACCCCGATGAAACCAATCCCGATGATTCGGTGAGTCCGACTTCGACGGCCATCCAGCTGACCGCCACCGTGACGGACGGGGACGGCGATTCGGCCAATCTTTCGGTCAATATCGGCGGGCAGATCGCATTCGAGGACGATGGTCCTCGGATCATTTCGGAGTCCGCGGTGGGCTCGTCGGTCGTGCTGGACGAAACCGATGGCGCAAGCCCGCTCTCCTCGGGCGCGCCGATCAGTGCAACCAGCGCCACCGCGATAACTGTCGCGGGTGTCGATTTCGGCGCGGATGGCCCCGGCTCGACTGTCTATGGGCTTTCGTTGCTCGGCAACACGGCGGTCGGAAGCAGCATCGCCAGCGGCCTTGCCACTGCGGCCGGCGACTTGCCGATCACGCTGACCCTGACCAGCTCGACCCTGATCACCGGCAGCTACGAAGGCGGCACCGCTTTCACCATTCAGATGAATGACAATGGCACGGTCACGGTGACGCAGTTCACTGCGCTCGAGCATCTCATCGACGGATCGAGCCCCGCGGCGCATGATGATCCGCTGAGCTTGGTCAACGGCCAACTGCAAAGCCTGGTCAACGCCACCGTCGCTTATGAAGATGCCGATGGCGACGCCGTCTCGGCCGCGGTCGGAATCGGCGGCGCGATTGTGTTCGAGGATGACGGACCGTCGATCGACGTCATCCTCACCGTCCCGACCGAGGCGGAAGCGCTTGCCGCGCTCAACCTGACCACCGGCGACAATGGCACGGAAGGCCCGGGACAAACCGTTCAGACCAGCACCAGCGGCTTCGCCGCGATGTTCACGCTCGATCTCGACGGCGGCGCCGACGGTGCTGCGAGCACGCCTGACATCGACTACAGCCTTGGCCTGTTGGTCGGCGCGGGAACCGCGACCGGCCTCGAAAGCAACGGCCAGGCGATCAACCTGTACCTCGTCGGCGGAGTCGTCGTCGGCGCGACGAGTGCGCCAGCCACCGCGACCAGTCCGTCGGTCGTCTTCAGCCTGTCGATCGGCAGCGAGGGTGCGGTCACGCTGACCCAGTTCCAGCAGATCGACCACGCGCCTGAATCGCCCAGCGGGAGCCCATTCGCGGACCAGCTGGTCGCGCTTGGCGCCGGCTTTGTCGAAATCATCGCCTCGTCGACGATCGTCGACCAGGACGGCGACACCGCCACCGATAGCGAGCGGTTCGAC
>JALYQH010000289.1 GCA_030855945.1 Pseudomonadota bacterium
GTCCTCCCTTGGCGACGAGCCTGGCGAGCATCGCGTCGTGGATCGCGTCGATCAGGATAACCGCATTGTCCGCGCTGCACGAGGCGGCGAGATCGAGCGTCTTGGACAGGCGGATTTTTTCGGCGGCGTCATCGAGGTCGGCGGTTTCGTCGACGGTGATGACGGCATTGCCGACGCCGACGCCGAGCGCCGGCGTGCCGGACGAATAAGCCGCCGTGACCATCGCGCCGCCGCCGGTGGCGAGGATGCGGTCGCATTGCCGCATCAGCTCCTGGGTCTTCTCGACGGTGGGGGTGTCGATGCTTAGCACCAAGTCGGCGGGCGCGCCCATCTTGACGATAGCCTCGCGAATCAGGTCGCAGATCAATTTGTTGGTCAGCTTGGCGCGCGGATGCGGTGCGACGATGATCGAATTGCGGCCCTTGACCGCCGAGATCGCCTTGATCACCGGAGTCGCCTCCGGATTGGTCGAAGGCGACAGCGCGCCGATCACGCCGACCGGCTTGGCAATCTTGATCAGGCCGCGCTCCCGGTCCTCCTCGATCACGCCGACCGACTTATCGTGGATGATGTCCATCAGCGTGGCGCGGGTCTTGCGAAAAATCTTGAGATATTTGCCTTCATAATTGCCGAGCTGGGTTTCCTCGACGGTGTGGCGGGCGATCATCTCGGCGACGCCGGGCTTGGCCACCGCCCAAACCATGGCGCGGATCAGCGCATCGACTTGGGCCTGCGAATAATCGGCGATCTCGGCCTGCGCGGCGCGCGAGCGCGCGACCAGCGCGGCGATTTCGTCGACGTGGGACTCTTGTTCTACGCTTGCGGCAGTGGCCACGGTACGAAACTCCTTTGGCGAGCGAAATTTGGCCGCGCCCTAGCCAAGCGCGCTTCGCAATGTCAGCTAAGGCGGACGAGGAGATTGTTCAATGCGTAGGATGTTGATTGCCGCTTTGCTCGGGACCGCCGCAGCCGGCGCCACTGCTCAGACCAGCCCGCAGGACGTGCGCCTCGCCGCGATCTCTGCCCCGGTCGATGCCGGGCGAATGAAGGCCGTGGTCGAGAAGCTGGTCAGCTTCGGCACGCGCCATACGCTTTCGTCGCAGACCGACCCCAAGCGAGGGATCGGCGCATCGGTGCGCTGGGCCGAAGCCGAGATGAAGAAGCTCGGCCTGCAAACCTTGCAAACCTGCGACACCGTTACTGGCCGCCGCGTGCCGACCCCGACCAAAGTGTGCAACGCGGTTGCGATCCAGCGCGGCACCGAGCGGCCCAACGATGTGGTCATCATCACCGGCCATATCGACAGCCGCGTCACCGACGTGATGAATGCCACCGCCGACTCGCCCGGTGCCAACGACGATGGATCGGGAACCGCCGCGGTGATCGAGGCTGCGCGCGTGCTGTCGAAGCACAAGTTCCCGGGCACGATCGTCTATGCCGCGCTGTCGGGCGAGGAGCAGGGGCTGCTTGGCGGCAAGATTTTGGCCGACTACGCCAAGGCGCAGGGGTGGAACGTCGTCGCCAATCTCAACAACGACATTATCGGCAACAGCTGCGGGTCGGACGGCGTATGCAATGCCAGGCAGGTGCGGGTATTTTCGGAAGGGCCGCGCTGGCAGGGACGCGAGGAGCTCGCGAGTCGAATACGCAGCCTGGGGGGCGAGAATGATTCGCCGTCGCGCAACCTGTCGCGATTCCTCGACAGCCTGGCGGAGCGGCTGCCCGCGATCGGTCTCGACGTCATGCAAATCTGGCGCAACGACCGCTTCGGCCGCGGCGGCGACCACACCGAATTCCTCAACGCGGGCTATCCTGCAATTCGCTTCTCCGTCGCGGTCGAGGACTACGACCACCAGCATCAGGATTTGCGCGTCGAGAACGGCACCAAGTTCGGCGACACCGTCGACGAAATGGACTTCCCCTATCTCGCCAAGGTCACGCGCCTCAACGTTGCCGCGCTCGCCGCCCTCGCCAGCGCTCCGCCGCCGCCGGAGCCGAAGGTGGAAGGGGCGGTTGCCACTTACACCACCGTCACGTGGCTCCCCGTCACTGGGGCGAACAGCTATGTCGTACGGTGGCGGAGGACGGACTCA
The DNA here is from genome assembly GCA_030855945.1 of Pseudomonadota bacterium. Classification (GTDB taxonomy): domain Bacteria; phylum Pseudomonadota; class Alphaproteobacteria; order Sphingomonadales; family Sphingomonadaceae; genus Sphingomicrobium. The sequence continues at coordinate 2,094 of JALYQH010000289.1, forward strand.
AACAGCTGGCAGAATGCCGAGCCGTTTGCGACCGGCCCGATGCCACCGCCGACCAGCGAGCGGACCGTCGATCCCGCGACAATTCCATTCGAGACAATCCTTGAGGGCATCCGCGTCGACGACTGGATATTCGGCGTGTCATCAGTCAGTGCCGACGGCTACGAAAGTCCGGTCGCCGCGGCGGTCCCCGGCGGGGCGTTCAAGCCCTGGGTAGCGCCACCGGCGGGGCAATGAAGTCACATAGCGCCGGCGCTTTCCTATCCCGACACGATTTGAATTGACGCGCCCGAAATTAGCGCGAAGCATCCGCTTTTCGCTTTCAGGGGGATTAAAATGCGCTTGGTTATCATGCTTTTGACTGCAACTGCCTCGGTCGCTGGGGCCGGTGCCGCCAGTGCCGCGCCGCGCTACATCGCGAACGAATTCATCTGCAATTTCGACTCGTCGGTGGCGCGCGGCAACGTTCGCGCCGAGGCGGCTCGCGCCGCAGGGTCCTCGGGCACGTTGCTTCATGTCTATCAGCATACGATCCGCGGTTTCGCGGTGCGCATGCCCGCCGGGGCTGGGTCGCGCAGCCAGGTTGCCCAGCTTCGCGCCAACAATCCCAAGGTCGCCCGCTGCGAGCAGGACCAGATCATGGAGATCGTCCAGAAGGGCAAGCCGGGCGGCGGCGGCACTACTCAGCCCGCCCAGATTACTGATTGGGGCGTGGACCATATCGGCGGGCCTGGCGGACCGGACTCTTTCGAGACCCGCACCGCCTGGGTCATCGACAGTGGGATCGACCTCGATCATCCCGATCTCAACGTCGATGTTGCCCGCAGCAAGAGCTTCATCCGTGACACCTCGCCTGATGACGGCAACGGCCACGGCACCCATGTCGCCGGCACGATCGCGGCGCTCAACAATACGATTGGCGTTGTCGGAGTCTCGCCCGGTGCCCCAGTGGTCGCGGTGCGCGTGCTCGACTCGCGCGGCAGCGGAAGCAACTCGGGGGTGATTGCCGGGGTCGATTATGTCTCCGCCAACGCCGCTTCGGGCGATGTCGCCAACATGAGTCTTGGCGGCGGCGTCTCGAGCGCGCTCGACGCAGCGGTTGTCGCGGCGGCGTCGAAGGGGATTCGCTTCGTCCTCGCCGCCGGGAACAGC
>JALYQH010000316.1 GCA_030855945.1 Pseudomonadota bacterium
CCAGCAAATACAGGTGTCTTATGAAGTCTTGCGCAGCGCAGAGGAACGCAAGGCCGGAATGAAGCTCTAGGGATTGAGCATGAAGGTCCCGGTCGCTTGGGCGACCGGGCGAGCCTCATCGCCGCAGTGGGCGACGCCGCGGACGAAGGCGATCGAGCGGGTCAATTTATAACATTCGCAGCGAGCGATCACCGTCTCGCCTTTCAGCGCGGGGCGGAGATAGTCGAGCCGGAGGTCGATGGTGACGATCGGCTGGAAACGGCCGAGCGCCATCCATACCGACGCCCCGCCGGCGGTATCGACCAGGCTGACGATCGCGCCCGACGCGAGGATGCCACTATCGGCGACGCCAACCAGCTCCTCGCGCCATGGCAGCGCCAGCTCGACCCAATGTTCGCCCGACGCGCGATAGTCGAGGCCGAGCGCGCGGCCATGGCCGACATGACGCATCAGCGCGAAGAACCGCTCCGGGTCGAACGCCCCTTGGGTCACATCGCTGACGTCGTTCACGCCGCCAGCCGCTGCGCGGTGTCGCGGACCAGCGCAATCATGTTGGGAATCCCCTGGGTGCGGTTCGACGATAGCTCGCGCGCCAGGTCGAACGGCGCGAGCAAATCGGCAATGTCTGCCTCTGCCACCTCGGCGGCGGGCTGGTCCTGGATCGCGGCGAGCACCAGCGCGACGACGCCCTTGGTGATCGCGGCATTGCTGTCGGCGAGGAAGTGAAGCCGTCCGCCCTCGCGCACGGTCGGATAGACCCACACCGAGGCCGAGCAGCCGCGCACCCTGGTCGCATCGGTCTTGAGCGCGTCGGGCATCGGCTCCAGCTTTCGGCCGAGCTCGATCAGCAGGCGGTAGCGGTCCTCGCTCTCGAGAAATTGATATTCCTCGGCGAGATCCTGAAGGGAGGGGAGGGAGGTCACGCGGCCGCCGTAGCAGCCGCGCGGCGCCAAATCACCTGCTCGCGAACGTCTAACCCTGGCGCAGTCGCTCGAATTCGCGCTCCAGCGTCGGGGACCCGTCGGTGGCGATGCGTTCAAGCACCTGGACCCGGCGCTTCAATACATCCAACTCCTGGTCTCGCGCCGGCAGAGCTTCCGGGGCGAGGGCGGCGGGCGGTGCCGGTTGCGCGGAGTTCAGCGCGATATTCTCTATCGTTTTACGCAGCTTGATGATCCGGTAGCGTTGGTAGATCGCGAATAGCGCGGTGAGCACGAACAGCGCGAATAGCATGCCTTCTTCGTCAGTCATCGTTCACTCCCGTGGTGCGGCTATCGGTCGCGCAGCTGATCGATCTCGCGCGACAGCGTATCTTCCTTCTCGACCGCGATCCGCTCGAGCACGTGGATGCGCTCCTTGAGCTGCTTGACCTCGTCCTGCAGGCGGGTGGTTTCCGCGCGATCCTGCGGCGCATCGACCGAACGAGCCCGGTCGAGATAGCGATAGCGCGCCTTCAGCACGATCATGGCCATGACCATCGCGACGATCAGGACCGGAATCCAGCCGCCGTTCATCGGGCAATTCCTCCAGCGCTCAGCCGCGGCGCGCGAAGCGCCTCGATCTGCGCCGCCGTGTCGGCGCCACGGTCGGTGACGATCTGTTCGATCACCGCGAGGCGCTGTTCGATTTCAGACGAACGGGCGACATATTGCGCGGCCTTCTCGGCGGCGTTGAGCGCCTCGATCTCGAGCTTCTTTTCCTTGAGCTGAAAGAAGCGCTTGGCAAAGTAGAAGATCAGAAATGACGGCAGCAGGATCGCAATCATCGTGCTCATCGTCTCGCCGGGTCCCATCATGCGCGTCCTCCCTGGTCGACCGCGAGCGCGTCAATCTCGCGGGCGAGGCGGTGCGGCTGGTCGGTGACGATCCGTTCGATCGTCTCGAGCCGGTCCTTGACCGATCCGATCTCGGCGCGGAGTTGGGCGTTTTCGGTCGACAGCAATTTGATGCGTTCCACTGATTCTTGGTCCGTCTTGGGATGGATCGCCATGCCCCAGCTGTTTTGCAGCGGATAACCGTTCTTGATGCGCAGCCATGTATGCAGCAGCGATCCACCGACCCCCAAGGCGACGATGACGGCAACTAGCGGCAGGATGTTGACGAGCAGGTTGATGATCGCCGCGAATTCCGGATCCATAATCAAATTCCCTCTTCGTTTTTGGGGCTCAGCGCAGCTGTTCAATCTCGCGCGCAAGGCTGCGATTTTCGGTGGTGACGTAAAGCTCGATGTCGGCGAGGCGGCGGTCGATGTCGCGCATCCGGCCGCGGATGTCGCGCGCGCTCTGGCCCGGCGAAGCGCGTACGCCCTGCCAGAATTTGCGCTCGTCCTTGGACTCGGTGGCGATCTCGCGCGGCTGGTCGCCGGCGACCCATCCGGCGATGAAATAGACCGGAAGCAAGGCGCCCGAACCGAGGATGATCGCGGCGACCATCCCGATGCGAACGAGCGTGACGTCGAGCCCGGTGTAATCGGCGATGCCGGCGCACACGCCCATCACTTTGCCGTGGCGCTTGTCGAGGTAGAATTTGGTCCGGCTCGGCGGTTGCGACATGACTATTGCTCCTCGTCGCTAAGCAGGCGCTGGCGGCCGCTCTCGGGCAGACACTGCTGACGCCAGGCGGGATTTTCAGCGGTCATGATCCGCTCGATCGAGCACAGCCGGTCGTCGAGCCGCCGTGCGGCGTCGTACAAATCGTCGAGCAACTTCTCGTCCGACCCGGTTAGGCGCGCGGCGGTTTTCCACCGGGTTATATAATGGAACACCAGCCAGGGCAGGCCGATGAACAGGACGATGGCCCCAACGACTGGTACAATCACTTCTTCCACTTAAACCCCCTTGGCCTTCATTGCGGCCTTCATTGCTTCCAGTTCGGCGTCGACGCTGTCGCTCGCGCGAAGGTCGGCAATTTCTTCCTCGAGGCTTTTCGGCCCGGTCATTCCCAGCGCGTCGGCGCGGCCCTCGGCGAAGTCGGCGCGCCGTTCGAGCACTTCGAACCGCGAGAAAGCGTCGAGCGTGCGGCCGCCGTTGAGGAGCTCGCTCGCCTTGGCCCGGGTCACCGCGCTTTCGATGCGGTTGGCGATCGCATTTTGCCGCGCCCGTGCCTCGCGCAGCTTGCCCTGCAGCTTGGCGATGTCGACTTCATAGCCCTTGAGCGTCTGCTCGATCGACTCGAGCTCGGCCTTGAGGCCCTGCGCCATGTCGGCGGCTTTCTGCCGCTCGACCAGCGCCGCCTTGGCCAGGTCCTCGCGGTCCTTGGAAAGCGCCAGCTCGGCCTTTTCGGTCCAGCTTGCCTGCAATTCGTCGAGCCGGCCGACCGCGCGCCGCATTTCCTTGCCGTCGGCGATCGAGCGAGCCGCCGAGGCGCGAACCTCGACCAGAGTCTCTTCCATCTCAAGGATGATCATGCGAATCATCCGCGCCGGATCCTCGGCACGGTCGAGCAGCTCGGTCATATTGGCTGCGAAAATATCCCGCGTGCGGGAAAAAATACTCATGGAGCGCTCCACGTTGATAGCCCTGTTGGCAATATGCTTTGCAGCGATCGTGCCAAAGTCGCACTAGACCAGCAATATCGCACTTTCCGCTGTTTTTCGACCGACGACGGTGTGAGAAAGCTTGCCAGATGGTGGGATTTGCCACCAGATGTTGGGCGATGGAACGGAGCACTCAATTCGTCGGGTCGAGCCTGGCCTTTCTCGATGCGGTCGAACGCGCGAGCCGCGCGGCGCCGCTCAACCGGCCGGTGCTGGTGATCGGCGAACGCGGCACCGGCAAGGAATTGATCGCCGAGCGGCTCCACCATCTGTCCGGTCGCTGGGCGGGGCCACTGGTGACGATGAACTGCGCCGCATTGCCCGAGAATCTGATCGAGGCCGAGTTGTTCGGGCATGAAGCAGGAAGCTTCACCGGAGCCGCAAAGACTCGCCACGGCCGCTTTGAGGAAGCGGACGGCGGCACCTTGTTTCTCGACGAACTGGCGACGCTGTCCTCGCCCGCACAGGATCGTCTGTTGCGTGCGGTCGAATATGGCGAGATTACCCGCATCGGCGCATCGAAGCCGGTCAGCGTCGATGTCCGGATCGTTGCCGCGACCAACGAGCATCTCCCGCGAATGGTCGACCAGGGCCGGTTCCGCGCCGACTTACTCGACCGGCTGAGCTTCGAGGTGGTCACGCTGCCGCCGCTGCGGGTGCGCAAGGGCGACATCCCGTTGCTCGCGGAGCATTTCGGGCGGCGCATGGCGGCTGAGCTTGAATGGGGCAACTGGCCCGGCTTCTCGGCAGAGGCGCAAGGCTCGCTCGAATCCTATCCGTGGCCGGGCAATGTGCGCGAGCTGCGCAACGTCGTCGAGCGCGCGGTCTATCGCCATGAGGATCCGGAACGCGCAATTCCGAGCATCCAGTTCGATCCGTTCCAGTCGCCGTGGGTGACGGCCGAGTCGATCGCCGCGGGACCGGCGCCGATTTACTCCGCGCCGGCCCCCGACTCGCCGTCCGCCGCTCCTCCGTCCAACCTGCCCACCTCGACCGACGACCTGCGCGGCGCGGTTAACGCCTACGAAAAAGCGCTGCTCGAGGAATCCCTGGCGCGAAACCGCTTCAACCAGCGCGCGACCGCCACCGCGCTCGGGCTGAGCTACGACCAGCTGCGCCATGCGATGAAGCGTCATAAGCTCCAGGATTCCGCGGCCTAGTCGTTTGCCCGGTCGTCGATTCGGTTGGTGAACTTCCATTAAAAAGGGAGTATGGTGTTTCCGTAGACATTGAAGGAGGTGTTCAGATGAAACCGATCTTCCTCATACTGGCAGCGATCCCGCTGATGGGCATGGCCCCAACCGGAGCGTCCGTCGTCACAGTCGGTGGCAGCTCGGCCGCAAGCTGCTTCCACGCCGCTGCCGCGCGCGACCGGTCCAACAAAGCGATGGACGAGTGCAACAGCGCGATCGACAACGAGATTCTGTCGCAAGGGGACCTGGTAGCAAGCCACGTCAATCGCGGCATCTTGCGCCTGCTTCAGAATGATTATCAAAACGCGGAAATGGATTTTACGCGGGCGACGGGGATCGAGCCGCGGCAAGCGGAAGCCTGGCTCAACCTGGGCATCGCTCATTACCAGCAGGGCCGGGTCGAGTCCGCCGCGAGACTGTTCGAGCGTTCGCTTGAGCTGCGGACCAAATATCCGGCCATCGCCTATTTTGGACGGGCGCTCGCCAACGAGGACCGCGGCAACATCAAGGGCGCCTACGCCGACTTGCAGCGCGCGAGCCAGCTCAATCCCGGTTGGGATGCGCCGGCGGAGGAACTCAAGCGGTTTCGAGTCGTCGGCAAGATCTAGTCGAGAGACGCAGGTCTAGACCTAAGTCGGTTGCGCTTGAGCGCGGCGTTGCGCAGCGGCCGCGTCCGGCTGCGTAGGGACTGGAAGCTTGTTGCGTAGAGCATGACTGTGACATCGACCTGGGGTCCGGCGGGCGTTCGTCACGCCCGACTCAAGGTCGGCAAGAAACGCCGGAGCCGAGGCGGCTTCGGATCGTTGTCCTTGTCTCCCCTCCCACGCAACAAAGGAAACGCGATGCCCTTCACGCTGCCGAACCTGCCTTATGCCCATGACGCGCTCGCGCCGGTGATCGACGAACAGACGATGAAGCTTCATCACGGCAAGCATCACCAGGCTTATGTCGACAAGCTCAACGAAGCGGTTGCCGCGGACCCAGGCCTTGAGGGCAAGGCGCTCGAGGAAATTCTTCAGACCGTGTCGAGCCAGCCGCCGGTCGTGCGCAACAATGGCGGAGGGCATTGGAACCACAGCTTCTTCTGGGAAGCGATGGCGCCGGGCGGCGGTCAGCCCGCGGGCGACCTCGCCTCGGCGATCGACAGCAGTTTCGGCTCGCTCGACGCGCTCAAGGAGAAGTTCAACGCGGCGGGCGTGGGCCAGTTCGGATCGGGCTGGGTATGGCTGGTCGCACGCGGCAGGGAACTGGCCGTCATAGCGACGCCCAATCAAGATAATCCTCTGATGGACGCTGTGCCGGAAAGTGGCGTGCCGATCCTCGGCAACGACGTGTGGGAGCACGCTTATTATCTGACCTACAACAACCGCCGCGCCGATTATCTCAAGGCGTGGTGGGACGTGGTCAACTGGGACAAGGCCAGCGAACGCCTGGCGGCGGTCGGTTAGGCGCCCCGATAGCCGTGCGCAGACATCCCGCCGGATGTCTGCGCGGATAGCCGTGCTCGGCATTCCCCCAAAATGCCTGCGCGCGGCTATTGCTTCAGGCGATAGCCGGTCTTGAACACCCAGACGATCGCGCCGAGGCAGGCGGCGATGATCCCGGCCATCATCGCCACGCTCGACCATAAGGGCACGTCGGCGGTGCCGAAGAAGGTCCAGCGAAACCCGCTGATCAGATAGACCACCGGGTTGAACAGGGTCACCGTTCGCCACGGCTCGGCCAGCGCGTCAATCGAATAGAATGCGCCCCCGAGGAAGGTCAGCGGGGTGACGATCAGCATCGGGATGATCTGGAGCTGCTCGAAATTCTTCGCCCAGATGCCGATGACGAAGCCGAGCAGGCAGAATGCGGTTGTGATCAGCAGCAGGAACAACAGCATCCACCCCGGATGCTCGATGCGGACATCGACAAACAGGGTCGCGGTGGCGAGAGTCACCAGCGCAAGCACGAGCGACTTGGTGACCGCCGCTCCGACATAAGCCAGGACCACCTCGAGGCTCGAGATCGGGGCTGAGAGAAGTTCGTAGATGGTGCCGGTAAACTTCGGAAAATAAATGCCGAAGCTGGCGTTGAAGATCGATTGCATGAATACCGAAAGCAGGGTCAAGCCGGGGACGATGAATACGCCGAAGCTGACTCCGTCCATGTC
>JALYQH010000324.1 GCA_030855945.1 Pseudomonadota bacterium
ACCTCCTGCGGATTCATCGACCACAGGGTGCGGTCGACCGGGTTCGGCAGCCGCGACAGCTGCAGGTCCCAGTCGAACTCGGCCGAGCGGAGGGCGTTGCCCAGCAAGTCGCCGCGCTCGACCTTAAGCGACGAATAATCGATATATTTGACTGGGTGGCCGATCCGCGGCTCGAACGCGTCGAGCTTGATCAGCGCCTGCTTGCGCGTCTCCGCGTCCATCCATTTGTTGCTTTTGATGCGGTCGCGGTAAGCATCCACCAGATTGGCGATCAACTCGCCCATCTGGGCGTTGCTCGCGGCTGGGTAGTGCCGCTCGACGTAGATCTGGCCGACGCCCTCGCCGAGCGCGCCATTGACCTGCTGGATACCGCGTTTCCAGCGGTCGCGCTTGGTCTTTACGCCGTTGAGCTGGGTCGAAAAGAAAGCGAAGCGCGCATCGTCGAACGGCTTCGACAGATAGGAGGCGCGGTCGCTGGCGAAGCGGAATGCGAGCCATTCCTTCCACGTCGAAAGCGGCACCGTGTCGAGCATCTTGCCGGTCGCCTCTATCGCCGATTTCTGGGCGACGATGACCGTCTCGACGTTGCCGAGGCCCGTGCTCGCCAGTGTCGGGGTCCATTCGAATTGCGGCGCGAGCGCCATCATCTGCGCGCGATTCATCGGATTGTTGATCGCGGTGACGTCGCGGCTGCGCTCCGGCTCCCAGTGGACCTTGGCGAGCGCGGTTTCGAGTGCGATGATGCGGTCCGCCTTGGCAGCGCCGTCGGCCAGGCCAGCGAGATCGTGAATCTTGATGATGTAATCGCGAAGCGCGGCGCGGTGGGACACCATCTTCGCGTCGCTGAGCAGATAATAGTCGCGGCCCGGCATGGTCAGCCCGCTCTGCGTCGCAAAAGCGGCGTAGCGCGTCGGATCGGCGAGATTGGGGATGATGCCGACATTGACCGGCGAGGCGAAGCCCGGCTTCATGAACGCGGTCAGCAGCTCGGAGCGGTTCGAGATTGCGGCGATGGAGTCGAGATAGGGTTTCAGCGGCGCCGCGCCGAGGCGGTCGAGCGTCGCTTCGTCCATCCAGCTTGCATAATAGTCGCCGACTTGCTGGGCGATTCCCGAGCCCGCTGCATTCTTGGCCATGTCCTCGACGATCGCGCGAACCTGCGTCTCGGCCTGGTCGGAAACGACATAGCCGACTCCGGTGCCGACGCGGTCGGCCGGTATCGGATTCGACTTGTCCCATCCGCCGTTGACGAACGCCCAGAAATCGTCGCCGGGCTTGACCGTCTTGTCCATCGAAGTGGGGGCGTAACCCCAACTGCCGTAGGCCGGCTTGGCGGCTGCCGAACTCGATTGGGCGGCGAGCGGCGCGCTCAACGCAAGCGCGGACGCGGCAAGCAACAGGAACATCGGCTTCATCGAATCATACCCCCTCATTTATGAAGCAGCGCTATCGCGCCACATTTTGATTTCCATACGCTTTTCGACGAACGGCCGACTCCGCCGCCGGATGGATCAGCCCGCGGGGAGCCTCAGCCGCGCGAGCAGCCCGCCCAGGTCCTCGCTTTCCTCGAGCGCGATGGTGCCGCCATAGATTTCGGCGACGTCGCGGACGATGGCGAGGCCGAGCCCGGTGCCGGGCTTGCCGGTGGTGTCGAGCCGCTTCCCGCGAGTGAACAATTCGGCGCGCCCGGCTTCGTCGATCCCCGGACCGTCGTCCTCGACGAGAATATTGACGAAGCCGTCCGCCACCGCCTCGACCGTGACGAACACACGTCCGCCGCCATATTTTGCGGCATTCTCGACCAGATTGCCGAGCATTTCGTCGAGGTCCTGACGCTCGACCCGAGCTTCGGCCTGCTTGTCCCCGGCAAGGTCGATGGTGACCTCTGCATAAAGCCGGTCGACCGCGCGCTGGACCGCCCCGGCGCTGTCCCACACTGTCGCGCGCGCCTGCGCCGAGGCGCGGCGACCGATGGCGCGGGCGCGGGCGAGATGGTGGTCGACCTGGCGGCGCATGGTCGAGGCTTCGCGAACGACGGTCGCGACGAGATCGGGCGCGCGCGCGGTGGCGGCGTTGGTGATGACGGTCAGCGGAGTCTTGAGCGCATGGGCGAGGTTGCCGGCGTGGCGCCGCGCTTCCTCGGCCTGCTCTTCGCTATGCGCGAGGAGCTCGTTGATCTCGTCGACCAGCGGATTGATTTCGAGCGGGAAGTCGTCGGCGATCCGCTCCTGCCGGCCCGAACGGATGGCGGCGACCTCGCGCCGCACCCGCCGCAGCGGCCATAGACCGTAAAAGGCCTGCAGCGCGGCGAGCAGGAGCAGGCCCAGTCCAAGCGCGGCGAAGCTGCGGATCAGCGTCCTGCGAAGGTCGCGGATCTGGCCGTCGATGGCGTCACGCGATTGCGCCACCTGATAGCGCCAGCGGATGTCGGAGCCGGGCAGGATGACGTCGCGCTCGAGCACACGCAGCGGCTCGCCTTCAAACTCGAAGCTGTCCCGCTTGTGCAGCTCGACGTCGGTGTGGGGCTCGACCTGCAGCCGCCGGTCCCACAGCGAACGCGAGGGGAAGGCATCGGCGCCCTCGCCGCTAATCTGGAAATAGGCGCCCGAATAAGGCTCGAGATAGCGCTGATCGGCCGGGGGCCGGATGAACCGAACGTCGCCCGTGGGACCGATTTCCGATGCCCCGATCATGCC
>JALYQH010000091.1 GCA_030855945.1 Pseudomonadota bacterium
CAGTGGGATCGACCTCGATCATCCCGATCTCAACGTCGATGTAGCTCGCAGCAAAAGTTTCATCCGCGACTCTTCGCCCGATGACGGCAACGGCCACGGCACCCATGTCGCCGGCACGATCGCGGCGCTCAACAATACGATTGGCGTCGTCGGCGTCTCGCCTGGTGCTCCCGTGGTCGCGGTGCGCGTGCTCGACTCGCGCGGCAGCGGAAGCAACTCGGGGGTGATTGCCGGGGTCGATTATGTTGCCGCTGCTGGCAATGGCGCGCCGGGCGATGTCGCCAACATGAGCCTCGGCGGCGGCGTCTCGAGCGCGCTCGACGCAGCGGTTGTCGCGGCGGCGTCGAAGGGGATTCGCTTCGTCCTCGCCGCCGGGAACAGCAGCGCCGACGCCAATACCAGCAGCCCGGCCCGCGCTAATGGGGCCAACGTCTACACCGTCTCCGCCGTGGGCAAGGGCAATGCGTGGGCGTCCTTCTCCAACTTCGGCAACCCGCCGGTCGATTTTGCCGAGCCGGGGGTGAGCATCAAGTCAACCTATAAGGGTGGCGGCTATGCCACGCTTTCGGGGACCTCGATGGCAGCGCCGCATCTCGCAGGGATCCTGATGGTCGGAGCAGTGCGAACGATCGGCGCGGCCCAAGGCGATCCGGACGGTCAGCCCGATCCCGTTGGAGGTCTTTGATCTCCTAGCTGACCGGCCTTCACCATAGCGCAACGTCATGCGCGGTCCTGCCTTGAGCATGGCCGCGCCTGATGGTGCGGTGCCGGTCAGACCACTTCGCTTCGATCATAATGATGGCTAAAGGCGAGCGATGCCTCGCAAACCTTCCTCCGGCGGATTGCCGACTCCCAAGCAAATTCTCGATTTCATCGCCCAGTCGGGCCAGCCCGCCGGCAAGCGCGAGATCGCGCGCGCCTTCGGGCTTTCGGGGCATGACAAGATCATGCTCAAGGGCCTGCTCAAGGACATGGCCGACGAAGGGCTGATCGACTCGGCACCGGGCCGCGCCTTCCACCAAGCGGGCGGGGTGCCCAAGGTGACCGTGCTTCGAGTCATATCGATCGAGGACGGGCAGGTGCTCGCCACCCCCGAAAGCTGGCACGCCGACACGCCGGCGCCGCGCTTGCGGGTGATCGAAAAGGGACGGCGCTCGGCGCTCGCCTTGAACGATCGCATTCTCGCGCGGACCGAGGAAGCGGGCAGGGGACATGTCGCCCATGTCATGAAGAAATTGGCGCGCTCGGCCGATCTGGTGCTCGGCGTAGTGCGCAAGGAGGGCGACCGCTTTTTCCTCTCCCCGGTCGACAAGCGGGAGCGACGCGAATTCGCGATTTCCGATTTGAACGAGGCGCAACCGGGCGACCTCGTCCTTGCGGAGCCGTCGGGCCGCCCGCCCAAATTCTCGGCTCGCGTAGATGCCATTCTCGGCGATCCGTTCGCCCCGCGCAGCTTCTCGATGATCGCGATCCACAAGCACGGGCTTCGCGACGTGTTTCGGGACGAGGCGATCGAGGAAGCCAAGAAGGTTGCGAAGATCGAGCTGGGCCAGCGCGAGGACCTCACCCATTTGCCGATCGTCGCCATCGACCCCGAGGATGCGCGCGACCATGACGATGCGATCTGGGCGGCCAAGCGCGACGATGGCGGGTGGGACGCGATCGTCGCCATCGCCGACGTCAGTTATTACGTTCGCCCCGGCTCGGAGCTCGACCGCGAGGCGCGGGCGCGCGGCAACAGCGTCTATTTTCCCGACCGCGTCGTGCCGATGCTGCCGCACGAACTGTCGTCGGACATCTGCTCTCTGAAGCAAGGGCAAGTCCGCGCCGCGCTCGCTTGCCACCTCGTGATTGACAAGCATGGCACGCTCAAGGAGTGGAAATTCTCGCGAGCCAAGATTTCTGTTGCCGCAAACATTGCTTATGAGAATGCACAGGCGGCGATCGACGGAACCGCCGGGCTGGTCGATCCGCAACTGATCGAGTCTGCGCTCAAACCGCTGTGGGAATGCTGGGCCGCCTTGCTCGCCGCGCGCAACAAGCGCGAGCCGCTCGAACTCGATCTCCCTGAACGCCGCGTCGTGCTCGACGAGAAGGGCCGGATCATGTCGGTCGCGCCGCGCGAGCGGCTCGACGCGCACCGGCTCGTCGAGGATTATATGATCGCCGCCAATGTCGCTGCGGCGAAAGCGCTCGAAAAGAAGAAGGCGCCGGTGATGTACCGCATCCACGAAGCGCCAGGCCGCGAGAAACTCGTCGCGCTCAAGGATTATTTGGCGACCTACGATGTCGAGTTTGCGCTTGGCCAGGTGATCAAGCCCGGCATCTTCAACCGCATCCTCGACCGCGTCGGCGAGCATGACGCGCGGCCCGAAATCATGGAGCAGGTGCTGAGGACGCAGATGCAGGCGCGCTACGGCCCCGAGCCGCTCGGCCATTTCGGGCTCGCGCTGCCGAGCTACGCGCACTTCACTTCCCCGATCCGCCGCTACGCCGACCTGCTCGTCCACCGCGCGCTGGTGACCAGTTACAAGCTCGGCGAGGGCGGACTGCCGGGAAGCGATTCCGAAAATTTCCCGGCGATCGGCGAGGCAATCTCGATGCTCGAGCGGCGCGCGATGGAGGCCGAGCGCGACACCATCGATCGCTATGTCGCTGCGTTCCTCGCCGACCGCGTCGGACAGATTTTGAAATGCCGGATCAGCGGCGTCCAGCCATTCGGATTCTTTGCCACGGTCGAGGGTCTCGGTGGCGATGGGCTCGTGCCGGCCGCGATCCTCGGGCAGGAATATTTCCGTTACGACGAGAAAGCTCGCGCGCTGATCGGCGACGATACGGGTGAGACTTACCGCCAGGGCCAGAAGCTCGAGTTGAAATTGGTCGAGGCCAACCCGGCGACTGGATCGCTCAAATTTGAGCTTCCCGAGGGCAAGTTCGGGGGATCGCCCAGGGTCACGCAGCGCCGCGACCGAGTCCGCGGCGGGCCGAAACCTGGAGGCGACAAGCCCAAGCGCGGCCGCCCCGCCAACATTCGCCATCAGGGGCGCAAGCGCTAGGGAACCCGCCGAGCGTTCATCGCTTCAACCGGCATGGCCAGCATCAGATTGCGATCGTCGTCGGCAGCCTTCGCAAGGAGAGCATCAATCGAAAGGTCGCGCGCTCGCTATGCGCAATGCGCGACGACCACCTCGACTGCTCGATGGTCGAGATTGGCGACCTCCCATTGTTCAACCAAGACATTGAGAACTCGCCGCCCACGGAGTGGGTTCGCTTCCGCGAGCAGATCGCCGCCGCCGACGGCGTGCTGTTCGTCACCCCCGAATATAATCGCGGCGTTCCGGGCGTGCTTAAGAATGCGGTCGACATAGGCTCGCGCCCCTATGGCCAGAGCGTGTGGAACGCCAAGCCTGCGGCGATCATCAGCGCCTCACCGGGCGGGATCGGCGGGTTCGGCGCCAACCACCAGCTCAGGCAAGCGTGCGTGTTCCTCAACATGCCGGTGATGCAGCAACCCGAAGCCTATCTCGGACACGTCACCGAAGACAGTTTCGATGCCGACGGCTGCCTCAAGGAGGGGCCGCTCAAGGAGTTGGTCGAGAAACTTGCCCATGCCTTCGCCGACTGGGTCGACCTGATCATCCGCGCGCGGGCGGCGCTTGCGGGTTAGGCAGCGCCAGCGCTGGCTCGGCCCAGCCGCGCTAGAAATCGTCGTTTCTCGTTCGTCGAAGCTGAACTTCGACTAAGCGTCGGAGAAACTCGACTGGTGGACAAGGGGCGGTAGCGTCCGGCTCTGCGGCGCTTACTCTGCATCACATCGATCATAAGGAGTAAGAAAGATGCATGCGTTCATCACACTGGCGCTGAGCGCCGCTCTGGCATCGACGATGGCGGTTGCGCCGGCGGTGGCCCAGGAGTCGAAAGCGGACCAAAATCGGACCACGCAGGCGCAGCCGGCCGCTACCGCGCAGCCTTCCAAGCAGGTCGAGCCGAAGATCTGCAAGCGCCTGCCGCAGGGGAAGGTCTGCACGACCGCCAAGAAGTGGAAGGAATATGAAGAGTTGATGTGAACCGGCGGCCCGGTCAGCTCACCGCTCTTTGTCGTCGCGCCCGTCGCTGTCATTTGCTCATCGGCGGGCTCGGCTGCAATCGTCAGTTTGGCGCCGCCCGGACGGTTCAGGTGACGCGGGCGCGCCGACGAAAGCGCGGCTCGTCCCAGCTTCTCCTACCAAGCACATCGGCAAGAATGTCGACGGCGCGCCAGACATTGGCGAAACCGTTGTATAGCGGCGCAAAGCCGAAGCGGACGAGGTCGGGGGCGCGAAAATCCCCGATCAAGCCGCGCTCGATGAGCGCCTGCATCACGGCGTAAGCATCGGGATGGGCGAAGACGAGATGGCTACCACGCTGCGCCGGGTCGCGGGGGCTGGCGAGAGTGAGGTGCGGGCAGCGCTCCGCAACCAGCTCGATGAACGTTTGGGACAAAGCGCTCGACTTGGCCTCCAACTCGGCCATCGACACGCCGTCGAACGTCGCCAGCCCGGCTTCGAGCGAGGCCAGGGCGACTACCGATGGCGTCCCCGACTGGAAACGGGCGATGCCCTCGGCGGGGCGATAATCCGGGTCGAACGCGAACGGGTCGGCGTGGCCCATCCAACCTGATAACGGCGAAACCAGCTCGCCTTGGAGCGACTTTGTGACGTACAGAAACGCAGGGGCGCCGGGGCCACCGTTGAGATATTTATAACCGCAGCCGACCGCCAGATCGGCCTTGGCGCCATTGAGATCGACCGCGATCGCCCCCGCACTGTGCGACAGGTCCCATAACGCCAGCGCCCCGGCGCGATGCGCAGCGTCGGTCAGCGCTGCCATGTCGTGCCGCCGCCCACTTCGATAATCGACCTGGGTCAGCAACAGCACGGCGGTGTCGTCGTCCATTGCGGCCTTGATCGCGCCCGCCGCGACGGTCTTGAGGCGCACGCCGGGGACGAGGGTGGCGAGGCCTTGCGCGATGTAGAGATCGGTCGGAAAATTGCCCGCTTCGGACAGGATCGTCGTGCGACCGGGCCTCGCCGCCAGCGCGGCGGCGAGCAGCTTGAACAGGTTGATCGAGGTCGAATCCGCGACCAGCACCTCGCTCGGCTTGGCCCCGATCAGCGGCGCGATTCGGCCGCCGAGCCGCTGCGCCGTGCCAATCCAGTCATGCTTGTTCCAGCTGGCGATAAGGTCGCCGCCCCACTCCTGCTCCACGGTTTTCGCGATCCGCCCGGCGGTAGCGACCGGCAGCGCGCCAAGCGAATTGCCGTCGAGGTAGATTACGCCCTCGGGTAGAATGAACCGCTCGCGGC
>JALYQH010000330.1 GCA_030855945.1 Pseudomonadota bacterium
CAGCGCCCCTGGAGATAGCCAACGCGTCGGCACCGGCCCCAATGGCGAGCCGCTCTACGCCGCCGAGTGGCACCGCGAACCGACCAATGCGCAGCTCGCCGGCTATTTGCCCAAGCAAATGCCCCAAGGCGGCGGATCGGGCCTGGTAGCCTGCCGCACCGCCGAACGCTTCCGGGTCGAGGATTGCGTCGAGCTCGGCAGCACGCCGCCGGGATCGCGCCTCGCCGCCGCCGTCCGCCAGGCCGCCTGGCAATTCCTCGTCCGCCCGCCCCGGATCGGGGGTCGGCCGCAGGTCGGCGGATGGGTGCGGATCAGGATCGATTATGACGTGCGCAGCGCCAACAGCGCCGAATGATGCCGGCGAGCCTTCCGCGCGCGAGGGATAGCGGGTCCGGGGAAAGCGAGCGCCACCACAAGGTTGCAAGCGCCGAGCGGGTCGCTCACAAAGCGGCGACCCTCGGCTGACCCCTCTCTTTCACGACCATCAGTTCGCTCAGCGCCCACACCATCGCGTCGGCGCGGTCGGGCGACCGGCCCGGTCCTTCATACGCCCCGCCCGCGATCATTCCGAGCAGCTCCGATTCAAGCTCGGGAAAGCGCCCGTGCACCCGCACCCTGCCCGCTTCGAACAGCAGCGCGACCGGCTCGGCGCGGACGGTCTTGCCGTGGACGGCGGTGACGAGCTTGATGCGCAGGCGCGGACCAGCCATGCGGAGGACGCTCTCGACCATCTTGCCGCCCTGGTTGCGCTCGGCGACGATCAGGACACTGTCCGGGCCGGGCGCGTGCAGCGCCGCCGCATCGGCGACCGCCCTCGTCCAGCCTTCGGGGGAGCAGGCGGTGACGCTGTAGTCGGCGAGGAGGTGGGCGATGCCGTCCGCGTCCCTCGCGCAAACCACGATGCCGCAGGTGCCGTCGCCCGACGGCGGGTCGACGCCGATGACGACGCGGGTGAAGGGGCCGCAGGGGGAGACGCTTAATTGGGATGTCCCGGCTTGCGCGCGCACCCGGCACCTCTCCAGCACCTCGACCTTCCACAGCGCCCCGGGATTGTCGCTCAGCAATTCGCCGCCAAGCTCCTGCCGCCCGAGCCGCGTCCCGCCGTACATCTCCTCGACCGCATCGACGAAGGCGCCCGGCAAGTGGGGGTTCGCCCGGGTGTGGCCGCCGGTGACGACCGTGCCCGGGGCGGCCATGATCCGGCGCAGCGCGGAACCGGCGCGCGGCGTCGTGGTGATCAGCGCGCGCGGCCGCTCGCCGAGCCGCAGGCCCAGTTGGAGCATGTCCCAGCACTCCTCCGCTTTCTCCCATTTGGCCAGCTCGTCGCACCACGCCAGATGATGCTCCGGACCGCGCAGTCCGTCGGGCGACGCGCCTGAGAATAAATTCGCCTCCGATCCGCCCTTGAACTTGAGCAGCCCGAGGCTCGGCCGCCAGCTCGCGATCCGCCCGTCGCCGACGCTGAGCAGCCCGCTCGCCCCCTCGACCATCACGCGGCGCGCCTCGTGCAGCGTGGCGGCGACCAGCGCGATGCGCAGCGGCACGCCGCGATCGATCTGTTCGAGCACCCATTCGGCGCCGGCGCGGGTCTTGCCGAAGCCGCGTCCGGCCATGATCACCCAGGTGCGCCAGTCATCCGATGGCGGGCGCTGGCCATCGTGCGCCCACTCGGACCAGGCGCGGTCGAGCGCGTCAGCTTCCCCGCGCGTCAGCATGGCGAGCGCGCGCCGCCGCTGCTCGGCGCCCAATCGCTGGAGCCGCCTGTGGACGAATTCGTCAGTCATCGTGCGGCTTCTCGCCCGCTTCCCCCCGCTCGCCCGCTTGCCCCCGCTCGATCGCCTCGATCTTGCGAATGATGCTCGCCCGCACGTCATCGAGCCTGCGCTGCGGCGCGGTCCGCCCCGGCCCGGCTTTGCCGTCGCCACGCACCTCGTTGCGGTGGGCACGCAGCACGTTCATCACTTGGTCCACCGTCATCCGCGGAATTGGGCGCTTGTCGTCATATTGGGCATCGGTGATCGAATCGACCGCCACCCCCAGCACCTCGAGCTCGAGCCGCGCATAGCCATGCTCCAGCGCGACCTGCCATCGCTCGGCGAACTGGGGGCTCTTCTGGCGAAGTCGATAAACGGTCGGCGTGGAAAATCCCGCTTCGCTCGCCGCCAGCGTGACGTTGCAGCTTGCCGCTAGCGCCTCGAAGAAGATCGTCTCGGCTTCGTCCGACCATTGCCACCCGGCACTGCGCACCCGCTGCGCCTTTCCTGTCGGACCGACCCGCACCCGGCTACCCTTGGGCGCCGGGCGCCCGCCACTCTTGTCCCACGCCATTCGCCGCCCTCACCCTGCGGCAAAAGCAGCACCCGATTTCCTACTAGTCAAGATTAAAGTGCCTATTTGGTTATAATTGGTCGGCGCGCGTTATTCTTGGGTAGCCCCCGCGGAGAAGTGCTTTCCATGCCTGAAAAATCCCGCCATCGTGTCGCCGATGCGTAGAGGCTGGGACGAAATCCGACGGCAGGCGAAGCGGTTCGCGCTGCCATGCTGAGCACCGACAAGGCGTGGCGCAAGTGGGGCGCCGAGGATCCCTATTTCGCGGTGCTTGCGGACGACCGCTTCGCCACCGCGCGGATCGGCGAGACCGGGGACGACTTTTTCGCCAGCGGGCGCGGGTTCGTCACGCATGTCTTGCGCGAATGCGAGCGCTATTTCGGTGCGCTTCCACGAGGCCGCGCGCTCGATCATGGCTGCGGGGTCGGGCGGCTGACCCTGCCTCTGGCCAGTCAATATGCCGAGGTCGTGGCGCTCGACGTTTCGCCGGCGATGCTCGCCGAAGCCGCCGCCAATGCGACGCGCGCGGGCGCCGCGAACATCACTTTTGCCGAGGCGGACGATGATTTGTCGCGCGCCTCCGGCACCTATGATTTCGTCAACAGCCATCTCGTGCTGCAGCATATCCCGGTGCGCCGCGGGCTGGTCATTCTCGACCGCCTGATCGACCTGGTCGCGCCGGGCGGCGCTTTTCACGTCAACGTGTCGCTGCGAACCGACCGGCTCGGCTGGCGCTGGCTCTATTGGGCGAGCGCCAACGTGCCCGGGGTCAAAATCTGGCAAAATATCTGCGCGCGGCGGGCATGGAATGCGCCGGCGATGCAAATGAATCATTATCCGCTCGGGCGGATCGTCGCGCGGCTTGCCGCCAAGGGGGTCACCGACCTCCACATCACCAGCCAGCCATTCCCCCGCTTCACCGTCTCCAGCCTGATCGGGCGTAGGCCGCCACGCTGATTTTCTAAGGCCATCACGCGCTTGGTGACATTTCCCAACTGTCGGCGGAAAATCGGCCCGTATCCCGCGTTCGTCGTGCCCTGCCCGCGCTAACCTACGGCGAAACCACGGCTTCCGGTTTCTGGCACGGGCCTTGCTACCCTGATCGGCATGACCGCCACTTATTCAGGAGCCCCGACGATGCCGACCGCCACCGCCCTTCCCTTGCGCAACGATACGATCCTCGGGGTTTGCCAGGGGCTCAGCGAGGATTTCGGGATTCATGCCAATTGGTTGCGCGTGGCCTTCGCCGGGACATTTTACTTCAATCCCTTCCTCGTGCTCGGCATCTATTTCGCGCTCGGCCTGGCCGTCGCGGTGTCGCGCCGGATCGCGCCTGACGAGCTGGTTGCCGCCGCCGCGCCGCCGGCATCGCCGCCGATGCTCCTCGAGGCCGGGCTCGCGGAAGATGCCGATGAGCTGCAACTGGCGGCCTGAGCCCGCCGCCACCACCCGCGTTAACCACTTGTTAGGGCGAAGGCCGCAGCCTTGTCGGAGTTCGAGGAGAACCGACATGATCGACTTTCGCAATCTGTTGCGCGACCGGCGCGGCGCGACCGCAATCGAATATGCGCTGATCGCCTCGCTCATCTCGATCGCGGCGATTACCGCGATGACCAGTCTCGGGTCCAAGCTTGGGTCGACCTACAATAATGTCTCGGAAGCCATCGATTAAGGC
>JALYQH010000332.1 GCA_030855945.1 Pseudomonadota bacterium
GTGCGGCACGCTGCAGCTCGATTATGTCATGCCCGAGCGGCTCGACGCTTCCTATGTCGGCGAGGATGGCGAGCGGCACCGCCCGGTGATGCTCCACCGCGCGATCCTCGGCACGTTCGAGCGGTTCCTCGGCATTTTGATCGAGCATCACGCCGGGCGCTTTCCATTGTGGCTGGCGCCGGTCCAGGCGGTGGTGGCGACGATCGTCAGCGACGCCGACGATTATGCGCTGGGCGTGGTCGAGCGGCTGAGGGCGGCGGGGATTCGCGCCGAGGCCGACCTTCGCAACGAGAAGATCAATTATAAGGTGCGCGAGCATAGCCTGGCCAAGGTCCCGCTGCTCCTCGTGGTCGGCAAGCGCGAGGCCGAGGAGGGCAGCGTCGCGATCCGCCGGCTGGGCAGCGACGAGCATCAGAAGATGATGGGCCTGGACGAGGCGCTGGCGATGATCGCCGGCGAAGCGGTGCCGCCGGATTTGACTCGTCCCTGACGCCGCGCCGCCACATTGCGCGGCCAAAATGGAACTTGGGCGCGCCCCGGCCTTTTCATCGGCGCGCGAAACGCCTACTTCGCGCGCTTAACCAACGACTCTAGGAGACCTTGCTATACCACCGCCCCATCCGCGACGTTCGATGTCGCCGCCGGTTCTGTCCGGCCCCCGCTACAATCAGTTCATCAGCGTGCCGAAAGTGCGGGTGATCGACGAAAATGGCGAAAATCTGGGCGTAATGTATACCAAGGAGGCGATCGAGCAGGCCGCGGGCGTCGGCCTGGACCTGGTCGAGATCAGCCCCGGCGCCGACCCGCCCGTCGCCAAATTCCTCGACATCGGCCGCTTCAAATATGAAGCGCAGAAAAAGGCCAATGAGCAGCGCAAGCGGCAGAAGACGCAGGAGATCAAGGAGATCAAGATGCGTCCGAACATCGACGATCACGATTATGACGTGAAGATGCGCAAGGTGTTCGAATTTCTGGAAGAGGGCGACAAGGTCAAGGTCACGCTGCGCTTCCGCGGCCGCGAAATGGCGCATAACCAGCTCGGCATGGCGGTCCTCCAGCGGGTCGCCGCGGACACCGAAAAGGTCGCCAAGGTCGAAGCCCATCCGCGGATGGAAGGCCGGCAGATGCTGATGGTCATTTCGCCAAAATAATCGAGAACCAAAAGGGTTAATCCGAGCGGCGCTTTCCCTTACGGAAATTGCCGTCCGTTTCTTTTGCGCTGCAGCATGTGACATTTCCGCCTCAAGCGCCTGCGATTCGCTGGCGCCAGAAGCGTCATTCGCTTCCCCGCTCCCCCCGCATGTGATTAATTTGTCCCAAGAGAGAAACGATTTCCTCTGGGGGAGAATGATCATGCGCAAGTCCGTCTGGCTGCTTTCGGCCGGTCTCATAGCACTCGCGGCGCCGGTTCAGGCGCAGCAGACCGACACCGATGGCGCTGCCGCCCAGCCGACCGAAGGCGCCACCGCCGAAGCGGGCGCAGTCGACGACGTCGAAACCCAGCCCGACACCGCGATCGACAATAGCGAGATCGTCGTCACCGCTACCCGACGCAACGAAGCGCTGAGCGATGTCCCGCTCGCGGTCAGCGCGGTCACCGCCCAGACGCTCGAAAATTCCGGCGCGACCGACATTCGCGGGCTGACCCAGGTGTCGCCATCGCTGCTGGTCTCGTCGACCTCCTCGGAAGCCGGCGCCGGCGGCGCGCGCATCCGCGGAGTCGGCACGGTCGGCGACAATCCCGGCCTCGAAAGCTCGGTCGCGGTGTTCATCGACGGAGTCTATCGATCGCGCGTCGGGCTCGGCCTGACCGAGCTCGGCCAGGTCGACCGCATCGAGGTGCTGCGCGGCCCGCAGGGAACGCTGTTCGGCCGCAACGCATCGGCGGGATTGATCTCGATCATTACCGCCAAGCCGCGCTTCGAAACCCAGTTCAACGGTCAGGTCGACATCGGCAATTACAATCTGCGCCGCCTCGAACTGGGCGCGACCGGCCCGATCACGGATTCGCTCGCCGCGCGCATCGACGGCGTGTTCATGAAGCGCGAAGGCTTCCTTGAGGATGTGATTTCGGGACGCGACGTCAACGACCGCGATCGCTGGCTGCTGCGCGGCCAATTGCTGTATCAGCCGTCCGACGATCTGTCGGTGCGGTTCATCGGCGATTATTCAAGGCGCGACGAGGAGTGCTGCGCGGCGACCTTCCTTCCGGCGCGCGACAATACGACGGCGGGCGAACAGCCGTCGAGCGTCGCCGCGCTCGAGCGCGCCCTTGGCGCGTTCATCGGCGACGACACGTTCGAGCGCGACATTTCGATCACGCCGGGCCGCTCCTATCGCTCGGACGTCAAGGACGGCGGCGTATCGGCCGAATTGGTCTATGATTTCGGCGGCGCCGAGCTGACCTCGATCTCGGCCTATCGCTTCAACAAATATATCCGCGGCCAGGACGCCGACTTCAACAATCTCGACATCCTTTTCCGCGACGATGATGGCGGCGCGTTCAACCGCTTCCGGACCTTCACGCAGGAAGTGCGGCTGCAGGGCGAAACGTTCGGCGGCCGGCTCGACTGGCTGGTCGGCGGCTATTACGCTAATGAGAAGTTGCGGCTGAAGGACAATCTCGCCTTCGGGAACGACTTTCTGAAATTCGCCAACTGTCTGCTTGCCTCCAGCGCGCTGCCGGCGGTGCTCGATCCGACGAACCCCAGTTGCATCAATCCGACCGTCCTTGCCGGAGCGCAGGCGCAGGTTAACGCCGGCATTGCAGCGCTCACCGCTGGGATCAATGCGCTCAGCGCGATCCCGCCGGCCTTACGGACTCCGGCCCAGCAGGCACAGCTCAACGCCCTCATCGCGCAGCGCGCCGGCCTGCTGCCGACGCAGGGGCTGCTTGGCGCGCTCAATGCCAATCCGGCCAATCCCGGTTTCGGTTCGGTCGCCAACGCGCTCGGCATCCCCGGCAACAACCCGTTCCTCGGCGTCGGGGCCGATGATCTTTTCGACCAGAGGAGCAACAATTTCGCGTTGTTCACGCACAACATCTTTGAGATTGCCGAGGGCCTCAACCTGACCGTCGGCGCCCGCTACACCCGCGAGCGCAAGAAGCTCGATGCCACGCTCAACGACAATAATGTCTTCTGCCGGACGATCGCGGCATCGCCGCTGGCCGCGCTGCAGCAGCTGGCCTGCGTCGTTCCGAGCACTCCAGGAGGCTCGTTCAGCGGCTCGTCGACCAAGACCGAGGGCAAGTTGTCCGGGACGGTCGTGCTCAGCTTCAAGCCGTTCGACGAGCTTTTGACCTACGCCAGCTACTCGCGCGGCTATAAGGGCGGCGGCTTCAATCTCGACCGCGCGGCCTTGCCCCGGTCGGGTGCAACCCAGAACGGGGCGATCCTGCCCGGCGCATCGCTCGACTCGCTTCAGTTCAACCCGGAGATCAACGACGCGGTCGAACTTGGCGCCAAATATAATGGCCGCGGGTTCGATGTGAACGTCGCCGTGTTCCAGCAACTGTTCGACGACTTCCAATTGAACCTGTTCAACGGCATCGCGTTCGAGGTCGACACCGTCAACAGCTGCAACGACGATCTGGACGGCGCCGACACCGACAATAGCGGGGTGACCGGCGCCTGCGACGGCAAGATTGGCTCCGGCGTCCGCTCGCGCGGCGTCGAGGTCGAGCTGTTCACCCGGCCGATGCCCGATCTGACGCTCAATCTGGGCGGGATTTACGCCAATACGCGCTATCGCGACAATCTGGTCGGCGCGGACGGCGATGCCACCTCGGCCCAGCTGTTCCAGCTTCCCGGGCGCCGGCTTTCGAACTCGGCGGCCTTCGTCGCGACCGGATCGATCGGCTGGACTCCGCCGATCGGCGGCAGCGGACTTCGCGGCCTGGTCTATTTCGATGCCCGGCACAGCAGCGAATTCAACACCGGGTCCGACCTCGACCGGGAGAAGATCCAGGATAGCTACACCGTGGTCAACGGCCGCATCGGCATCCGCGGGCCCGACCAGCGGTGGGCGGTCGAGCTGTGGGCGCAAAACCTCCTCGACAAGGATTATAAGCAGGTCGCGTTCGATGCGCCGCTGCAGGGATCGGGCACGGTTCGCGGCGTGGAGCGCGGTTTCTACCCGCGCTCGACCCAATTGTTCGGCGCCTTCCTGGCCGAGCCGCGCACCTACGGCATGACGGTCCGCGCCAAATTCGCGCCGCCGCGCGCCGCACCGCCGGTGTTCGTGCCGCCGCCCGCGCCGCCGCCGATGCAGACCTGTCCTGACGGGAGCGTGATCGACGCCGCCGCGGCTTGCCCGCTGCCGCCGGCGCCGCCGGTCTATGTTCCGCCGCCGCCGCCCGAGCCGATGCCCGAACGCGGCTAAGGAGCCACAGACTGTATAGAAGGGCCCTGCCGGAAGGCGGGGCCCTTTGCTTATGCGGCGACTGCGGCGATCAGCGCGGCGCGGAGCGCGGATATGCTCGTTTCCTCGAGCTTCCTCCCGTCGGCGCCGGTGACGTAGAAGACGTCGACCGCCCGCTCGCCATAGGTGGCGATGTGCGCCGAATGGAGCAGGTGGCCCGAAGCGTGGATGGCTTGCGCCAGGCTCGCGAGCAGCCCGACGCGGTCGCGGGCGTTGACCTCGATCACGGTGGTGCGGGTCGAGGCCTTGTCGGCGATCATCACCGATGGCGCGACGTCGAACGCCTCGTCCCGGCTCGACAGCGGGGTCGGGGCGAGCGGCGAGGGCGCGTCGCTTGCCAGCGCCCGCTCGACCGCCTTGACCAGCCGGGCGCGATGGCGCGGGTCGCCATAGCCTAGCCCGCGCGCGTCGGTGACCAGCAAATTGTCGAGCGCCCGGCCGTCGCGGGTGGTGTGGATGCGCGCATCGACGACCGACGCGCCGGCCGAAGCGAGGCCCGCCGCGATGCGGTAGAACAGGCCGGGCCGGTCGGCGGCGAATACCGACAGGCGGGTCGCGCCCGACGCTGGATCGGGCTCGGCGCGGACCGACGGCGCCAGCTCGCCGATGCGTGCCTCGGCGTCGGCGACCTGGCGGGCGTTGGCGAGCTGCCATTCGGACGG
>JALYQH010000335.1 GCA_030855945.1 Pseudomonadota bacterium
GCCTTAACGGGTGACATGGGGTGAGACCGGCTTGAATCTCCGTTCGTTACGCCAACGAGCCCCGCCTCGTCCTTGTTAACCGGCATCGGGCGAAAAGGGTCCGACGGGCGGCGCTCAGTGGCAGCCCCCGTTGTTTGCAGCTTTCGCCGGGCGCGGGCGTTGGTCGGCATCCGAGGGGTGCCAGATGAACGCGAAGTGGTGGGAAAAGGGGACGATCTACCAAATCTATCCGCGTTCGTTTCAGGACAGCGACGGCGACGGCATTGGCGATCTGGCGGGGATCGAGGCGCGGATCGACTATCTGGTGGCGCTCGGCGTCGACGCGGTGTGGCTGTCGCCAATCTTTCCCTCGCCAATGGTGGATTTCGGCTACGACGTCGCCGACTATTGCGGTGTCGAGCCGATGTTCGGCGACCTCGCGGCATTCGACCGGCTGCTCGCGGCGCTTCACCAGCGCGGGCTCAAGCTGTTGCTCGATTTCGTCCCCAATCACAGCTCCGATCGGCACCCCTGGTTCGTCGAAAGCCGCTCGTCGCGGGATAGCCCCAAGCGCGACTGGTATATCTGGCGCGACCCGGCGCCGGGCGCAAAAGGAGAGCGACTTCCGCCCAATAATTGGATGAGCGATTTCGGCGGTCCGGCGTGGACCTTCGACGATGCGACCGGCCAATATTATCTCCACGCCTTTTTGAAGGAGCAGCCGGACCTCAACTGGCGCAACCCCGAGGTCCGCGGGGCTATGACCGACGTGCTGTGCTTTTGGCTAGATCGCGGCGTCGATGGGTTCCGCATCGATGTCCTGTGGCACATCGTCAAGGCGGAGGGGCTGCCCGACAATCCGGTGAACCCGGATTACCGAGCGGCGATGGGCGAGAAGTTCGCGGTGCTCCAACACCACTCGACCGACCAGCCGGAAGTGCATGAGATTTGCGCGGAGTTTCGTAGCCTCGCGGACAGCTATGGCGAGCGGCTGCTGGTCGGGGAGATTTGCCTGCCTGTGACGAAGCTGATGACTTATTACGGCGCCGATGCACCAGGGGTGCATTTGCCGTTCAATTTTCAATTGCTCGACACGCCCTGGGAAGCGCGCGCGCTGGCCGAGATGATCGGGGCGTATGAAGCAGCGCTTCCGCCCGGCGGCTGGCCCAATTGGGTGATCGGTAGCCACGACGCGCCGCGCATCGCCGCGCGGCTCGGCGAGGCGCAGGCGCGGGTCGCGGCGATGCTGCTGCTGACGCTGCGCGGCACGCCGACGCTCTATCAGGGCGACGAGCTTGGAATCGGCAGGGTCGACATCCCGCGCGAGCGGCTGCGCGATCCGCGCGAGCTGCGCGAGCCAGGCCTCGGGCTCGGGCGCGACTGGTCGCGGACGCCGATGCCTTGGGATGGGTCGGGCAACGCCGGGTTTAGCATCGCTGAGCCGTGGCTGCCGCTCAACCAAGATTGGGAGACACGCAATGTCGCGGCGCAGGAAGCGGATCAGGGATCGATGCTCAGCCTTTATCGCCGATTGCTGCGGCTACGGAGAGCGGAGCCCGCGCTTGCAATCGGAAGTTTCTCACTGATTGAGGCGGGCGACGACGTGCTCGCCTACGAACGGGCGTATGGCGGTGAGCGGCTGCTGGTCGCGCTTAATCTCGGCGATGAGCAGCGCCCGCTTCCGCAAGGTTTCGATGGAGAGATTATGGCATCCACGGTTGAAGGCGAGGGCGCGATGCTTCGCGCGAACGAGGGCGTGATCGTCCGGCCGGTGAGGGCCTGATGCGCGTAGCGATGCTCAGCTCGATCTCGTGGCGGACGCCGCCGCGCGGTTATGGGCCGTGGGAACTAATCACCAGCCTTGTGACCGAGGCGCTGGTCGCGCGCGGGGTTGATGTGACGCTGTTCGCGACGCTCGACAGCGAGACCGCGGGGACGCTCGCGGGCGTTGTTCCCAAAGGCTATTCGGAAGATTCCGCGGTCGATGCCAAGGTCGCCGAGGCGCTGCACATCGCACACTGCTTCGAGCGCGCAGGCGAGTTCGACCTGATCCACAATCAGGCCGACTTCATGCCGCTCGCCTGGTCGCGGCTGGTGAGGACGCCGATGGTGACGACGATCCACGGCTTCTCTTCGCCGCGCATCGTGCCCGTGTTCAAGCAGTATAATGACCGCTGCGGCTACGTCGCGATCAGCGAGTCCGACCGCCACCCCGATCTCGAATATGCCGCGACGATCCACCACGGCATCCGCATCGACAATTTTCCGTTCGATCCCTTCGGCAGTCCGGATCTGTTGTTCTTTGGCCGGATCCATCCCGACAAAGGCGCCGGCGAGGCGATCCGCGCGGCGCGGGCGTCGGGCGATCGGCTGGTGATGGCGGGGATCGTCCAGGACAAAGCTTATCACCAGCGCGAGGTCGAGCCGTTCATCAATGGCGACCGCGTTGAGCATGTCGGCGTGGTCGGCGGCAGGAAGCGCGCGGAGGTGCTGGGCGGCGCCAAGGCGCTGCTTCACCTGATCGATTTCGAGGAGCCGTTCGGGCTGTCGGTAGTCGAGGCGATGGCGTGCGGAACGCCGACCATTGCCTACCGCCGCGGGTCGATGCCCGAAATCATCGAGGATGGCGTCACCGGTTTCCTGGTCGATACGTTCGACGAAGCGGTGGCGGCCATCGCGCGCATCCCTGAGATCGACCGCGCCGCCTGCCGCCGCGTGGCGATCGAACGGTTCGGGGTCGACCGCATGGCCGACGAATATCTCGCGCTCTACGAGCGGCTTCTGCGCTAGGCGTCGAGCGCAGCGAAGATCAACTTTTCGGTACGCGCGGTTGCGCCGCATGCGCCTTGGCGAACGGTGACCGGCTTTCCGGGAAAGCGCAGCACCAGCCGGCTCGCCCCGGCGTCCGTGCAGCCGGGCCGGGCATAGTCCGGCTCCGCCCAGAATGCGGCGTCGCGCAGCGCCGTCTCAAGCGCGAGCGCCTTGGCCGCGTCAACCTTGCGCCACCCGCTCCCGGTGGCGGCCATCCAGGCTCCGTTTTCGCGGACCAGCAGTGCAAGCGGCGGCTCGCGCTCCTTGTAGCTGCCGTCGGGCTGGAGGACCGGCGGGGGCGCCAGCCCGAAATAATGTTTGGCGATGATCGACGTCGGCGCCGCGAATGCTCGCGCCACCGCCGCCTCGCCATACTTGGCCCGCGCTCCGGTCTCGAGGTCGCGCTGCACTTCGCCAAGGTCGAATGCGGCCGGCGTATCCATCGGCCGTTCAACGACGGGAACCGGGACGGCGGCGGGCGGCACCGACGAGCAAGCGGCAAGCGCGGCGAAGGCAAGAACGATGATTCGCGTCATGAAATACTCCGGCCGATCAACTCCTTCATGATTTCGCTGGTTCCGCCGTAGATTCGCGCCACTCGGGCGTCGCGCCACAGGCGGGCGATGGGATATTCGTTCATGTAACCGGCGCCGCCGTGAAGCTGGAGCGCGGCGTCGCACGCTTCCCATTGCATCTCGCTGTGCCATAGCTTGGCGGCGCTCGCCTCGGCCGGAGTCAGCTTGCCGGCGATGTGGCGGGCGATCGCCCAGTCGAGATGCGCCCAGCCGACCTGCAGCTTCGCCGTGAGGTCGGCGAGGGTGAAGCGGCTGTTCTGGAAATCGATGACGCGCTTGCCGAATGCTTTGCGATCCGAGGTGAACTTGACCGCTTCGTCGAACGCCCGTTGCGCCGAAGCCTGCGACTGGACCGCAATCGACAGCCGCTCCTGCGGAAGCTGGTTCATCAGCATCCCGAAACCACCATTCTCGCCGCCAAGCAGCCGGACGGCGGGAAGCCGCACCGCGTCGAAGAACAGTTCCGACGTGTCGTTGCCGTGAAGCCCGATCTTGTCGAGGTTGCGGCCGCGCTCGAAGCCCTCGTCGCCGGCCTCGACCAGGAACAGCGACAGGCCCTTGGCGCCGCCTTCCTCGGTGGTGCGCGCGGCGACGATCACCAGATCGGCGGCCTGGCCGTTGGTGATGTAGGTCTTGCTTCCAGACAGGCTCCAGCCATTGCCGTCGCGTCGCGCGATGGTCTTGAGGCCCTGCAGGTCGCTGCCCGCGCTGGGCTCGGTCATGGCGATCGCGCTGATCGTCTCGCCCGAGACCATGCCCGGCAGGTAGCGTTTCTTCTGCTCCTCGCTGCCGTAATGGACGAGGTAGTCGGCGACGATGTCCGACTGAAGGGTGAAGCCGGCGGCCGAGCCGAGATAGCTTAGTTCCTCGGCGACAATCGCGTTGAAGGCGAAGTCGAGGCCGAGCCCGCCATAGGCTTCGGGCACCTGCGGGCACAGCAGCCCCGCCGCGCCGGCTTTTTGCCACGCCTCGCGTTCGATGATCCCGTCGCGTTCGTGGGCGTCGAGACGAGGCTCGATCACGTCCGAAAGATAGCGGCGCACCGTGTCGCGAAAGGCGTGATGCTCGGGCGAGAAGAGGCTGCGGTCGTTGGCTTCGATCAACGCTTCGCCACTCCGCAATAGCCGCCAATCGTCCCAATGGTCACGGTGACGACGGCGTTTCGTGGCCGATGGTCGGGATGAGATTCGCAGCCGTCAAACATAGAGCCGGTGCTAACAGCGGATTGGCGCTGTAGGACAGATTTTTTAGCCGCGCCCTTGCGGTGCTCATGCCGCGCGCTAAGCGTCGCCGCCATGGCGGGACCGCTTTCCGGACTGACGATCATTGAAATGGCCGGGCTTGGGCCTGGGCCGTTCGCGGCGATGATGCTGGCCGATCATGGCGCGGAGGTGATCCGGGTCGAGCGGGCGGGGATGGTCGGGGTGCCCAACGATCCGCTGCTTCGTAACCGGCGCTCGATCTCGCTTGATCTGAAGCGGGAGGAATGCCGCGAGGTGGTGCGGCGCCTGGCCAAACAAGCCGACGGGCTGATCGAAGGATATCGGCCGGGGGTGATGGAGCGGTTGGGGCTTGGGCCCGACGAGATGCTCAAGGCCAATCCCAGGCTGGTCTATGGCCGGGTCACGGGCTGGGGGCAGGATGGGCCGCTGGCGCAGGAAGCCGGGCACGACATCAATTATCTCGCGATCACCGGGCTGCTCCACGGCATCGGCCCGAAGGAGCGGCCGGTGG
Organism: Pseudomonadota bacterium; assembly: GCA_030855945.1. GTDB lineage: Bacteria > Pseudomonadota > Alphaproteobacteria > Sphingomonadales > Sphingomonadaceae > Sphingomicrobium. The sequence continues at coordinate 5,100 of JALYQH010000335.1, forward strand.
TGCCGGTCAATTATATCGGCGACTATGCCGGCGGAGCGATGATGCTGGCGTTCGGCATGGTCGCGGCGCTGCTCGGCGTCCAGCGCGGCGGGGCAGGGCAGGTCATCGACGCGGCGATGAGCGACGGCGCGGCGCTGATCGGCGCGCTGACCTATGGCCTCAAGGCAGCTGGCGCGTGGCGCGACGAGCGCGAGGCCAATCTGCTCGACGGCGGGGAGCCGGCGTATGGGATCTACCGCTGCGCCGACGGCAAGTTTCTCGCCATCGGCGCGATTGAGCCGCAATTCCGGGCGAGCCTGTTCAAGGGGCTGGTGCTGCCACCGGATTCGGACCGCGAGCAGATCGCCGCGGTAATCCGAACGCGGAGCCGCGACGAGTGGGCGGCGCATTTCGCCGGGACCGACGCCTGCGTGGCGCCGGTGCTCGACTTGGGCGAGGCGCCGGTTCATCCGCATAATATCGCGCGCAGGACGTTCATCGATTTGGACGGGGTGTTTCAGCCGGCGCCGGCGCCGCGTTATTCGGAAAGCTTGCTCGACCGGCCCGATCCGCCGCGGCGCGAAGGCGAGGATGGCGCGGCACTCCTCGCCGAAATCGGCTATGGCGCGGACGATGTGGACCGCATTTTGAAAGGCGCGCCGTGAACCCGCTCTACGAGCAGATGCAGACCAGCGTGTTCGAACGCATGAGCCAGGCCGCGGCCAAGCATGGAGCGGTCAATCTGGGGCAGGGCTTTCCGGATTTCGGCTGGCGGCCGGAAATATTGGATGCGGCGGCCGAAGCGCTGCGCGAAGGGTCGAACCAATATGCCCCGTCGCGCGGGTTGCCGCTGCTGCGTGAGGCGGTCGCGGCGCATTATCGCCGCCATCAGGGGCTCGAGCTGTCGGCGGACCATGTGTGCATCACCAGCGGCGCGACCGAGGCGTTGGCGGCGGCGATCCTGGCCACCGTCGAGCCGGGCGACGAAGTGATCGTGATGACGCCGGCCTATGACGCCTATGCGCCGCTGGTCGCCCGGGCCGGCGGGGTGGTGCGCGAGGTCGCGCTTCAGCCGCCGGGCTGGAGGGTCGAGCGTGCCGTGATCGAGGCGGCGGTGACGGCGAAGACCCGCGCGATCGTGCTCAACAATCCGCATAACCCGACGGGGCGATTGTTCGATGCGGAGGAGCTGGAGGCGGTCGCGGCGGTCGCTCGCGAGCATGATCTCATCGTCGTCGCCGACGAAGTGTGGGAGCATGTCCTGCTCGATGGTCAGCAATTCACTTCGATAGCTTCTCTTCCCGGCATGGCCGGGCGGACATTCAAATGCGGATCGGCGGGGAAGATATTTTCGCTGACCGGGTGGAAGATCGGCTGGCTGATCGGGCCGCCCGAGCTGGCCACGCTGGCGGCGCGGGCGCACCAGTTTCTAACCTTCGCGTCGGCGCCCAACCTCCAGTCGGCGGTGGCTTATGGCATGGCCGAGGGCGACGCGTGGATCGAGCCGATGCGGGGCGCTTTTGCCCACGCTCGCGACCGGATGACGGCCGGACTCACCGACGCCGGCTTCGCCGTGCTGCCGAGCGCATCGACTTATTTCCTGTGCGTCGACCTCGCGGCGTCGGGAATCGCGCTCGGCGACGAGGCATTCGCGGCACTGGCGGTCGAGAAGGCGGGGGTTGCGGTGGTGCCGTTGTCCCCGTTCGCGCAGGAGGCTCCGCCGCGGCACCTCGTACGGCTGTGCTTCGCCAAGCGTGACGAGACGACCGACGCCGGGGTCGCGGCGATGCGCCGGGCGCGGGAGATGGTGCTTTTGCAGCTTCGCTGAGCCGGAGCGGGCTTACCGAAACAGACCCTAAGCGGCGACCGGTTCGAGCAGCGCTGGCCAGCGCCGCTGCCATTCGGCGACCCATGATTTGAGCGCTTGCGGCTCCAGCGGGCGGGCGATAAAATAGCCTTGCGCGACATCGCAATCGAGCGAGCGCAGAAGCCGCAGCTGCGCCTCGGTCTCGACACCCTCGGCGGTCACCGTCAGGCCGAGCCCATGGGCGAGTTCGATGATGCATTTGACGATCAGGGCGCTGTCCTTTGAAGTCGGCGCGTCGTCGACGAAGAAACGGTCGATCTTGACTTCGGTGAACGGAAATTGGCGAAGCTGCATCAGGCTCGAATAGCCGACTCCGAAATCGTCGATGGCGAGCCCGATGCCCTTGATCCGGAAGCGGGTCAGCGTGTCCATCAATTTGACCAGCGGCTGGGTCGCGCTTTCGGTCAACTCGAGCACCAAACGTTCGGCCGGCACTTCGAGCGCGCGGCACATCCTCTCGACCAGGTCGGGGAAGTCGAGCTGGTCGAGGCTCAGCGCGCTAATGTTGAACGCAAGGCAGGTGTCGAGGCCGTCGGCCTGCCACGCCAGCCACTGGCGCAAGGTGGTGCGCAGCCCCCATTGGGTAAGCTCGTCGATCAGCCCATGCCGCTCGGCGAGCGGGACGAAGCGCGAGGGCGGAATCGGGCCCATGTCGGGATCGTCCCAGCGGACCAGCGCCTCGACGCGCTTGAGGGCACCGTCGACAAGCGAGATCTTGGGCTGATAGACCATGTTGAGCCGGCCGTTGATCAGCGCCCGTTCGAACCCGTCGAGCAGGCCGAGATCGCCAGTCGGGATCATTCCGCCGGAGTCGGTCTAAGCTCGTTGAGAATCGCTTCGAGCCGTTCGAGCCGGGTCGGCTTTTCGAGCGGTCCGGCCATGTTGAGCCCGAGCGCTTCGCCGAGATGGAACGCGCTTTCGAGCACTCGGCGGTCGAAACCCGAGATGATCAGCACCGGGCCGGCGAATCCCTGGTCGGCGAGGAAGCGGAGCAATTCGACCCCGTCGCTGCCCGGCATGCCGAGGTCGAGCACGGTCACCGCTGGACGCTCAGCCAGGAAACGGGCGCGGTAATCATCGTCGCCGTCGGCGATGTGCGGCTCATAGCCGCACATGTCGGCGGCCTTGGCCACAAACTCGGCGAGTTGCGGCTCGTCATCGATCAACAGCAGCCGCGGCGGCATCATTCCAAACTTCTCCACCCCTGACCTACCACAGTGCAACGCGAATGAGGCCAAGGTCAAACGCGCGAAACGTTATTTTAACCTCGCTTGGCCTAGAATCCCGCTCTCGCGCAGGGCGAGATGCGTTCGTGGAGGGAAATGAATGTTCGGGACGCTGATCCGGCGCAAGCCGATCCGCCCGCTGGGGCAACAGGACGACGCCTTCGAATCGACCAGCTTCTCGCTGTCGACGGCGGTCCCGCGCCCCGACGAACGGCGCAGCGACGATCGCCTGATGTCGATGCTGCGCGTTGCCAAATGTGTTCAGGAGGGCGGAGGCGAGCAGCTGATCCGAGTGCGCAACGTCTCGGCCGGCGGGCTGATGGCGGAGGTCGGTCATCCGATGGCAGTCGGAACCACGGTCGGGCTCGAGCTGTCGTCGCAGAAGATTCCCGCAACGGTGGTGTGGACCCGGGAAGGCACCGCCGGCTTCAAGTTCGATCAGGGCGTCGACCTCGGCGAGCTGCTCGCCGGCCGCAAGCCGCGCCACGGCTTCCGCGTCCGGCCGCCGCGGCTAGAGGTCGATTGCAAGGCGACACTCAAGCTCGGCAAGACCTATTATACGGTTGACGTTCACGACATTTCGCTGGGCGGGGTCAAGATCGAGCCGATCGAGGAATATTGCCTCGGCAAGCAAGTCGTCGTGGTGGTCGAAAGCCTGCGCCCGGTTCGCGGCGAAGTGCGCTGGTTCGCCGACCGCCGCGCCGGCATCATCTTCGACAAGCCGCTGAAGTTCGAGGAACTTGCCGATTGGGTCGGGAAACGGCTTGAACTGGCGGCGCTCAAGGCGAGCTTCCAGCGGTGATGGGCTGTTTCGAGTAAGTCCGCTCCAGCCCGCGCCCCCACCCGGCCACCCATGCAGAATATCCTAGAC
>JALYQH010000337.1 GCA_030855945.1 Pseudomonadota bacterium
TCGGAGTGATGAATTCATCGGGCGGCGGCATGAAGTTGCTGACCGATTCGTGGCAGGACGAGGGCCCGAGCTGGGCGCCCAACGGCCAGTTCGTCATGTTCCACCGCACCGCGCGCGGCAGCGGCGAAGCCTCGCTCCGCGCGGTCAGCATCAACGGCGGCCAACCACGGCGAATGCCGACCCCGCTCGGCGGGTCGGACCCGAGCTGGTCACCGCTCAATAGCTAGTCCTAGATTTCCCAGGAGTGACAATATGAACAAGAGCATTCTCATCGGCCTGACCGGCCTCGCCGTTCTGACCGGCGCCTGCGGCCGCAAGACTCCGCCGGCCGACACGACCGCGCCGATCACCGATCCGGGCGCCGACGGCGCTCCCGTCACCAACATCGACGATGCGGTCGACCTGGTCGAATTGCCCGGAATGCAGGCCGACCTTGTCGCCAAGGCCGGCTCGGACACCGTCTACTTCGGCACCGACGAATATACGCTCGATGATTCGTCGCGCGCGACGCTCGCTGCGCAGGCGCGGTGGATGATCGCCAATCCGTCGGTACGGGGCTCGATCGAGGGTCATGCGGACGAGCGCGGCACCCGCGAATATAATCTCGCGCTCGGTGAGCGGCGCGCCAACAGCGCCAAGGCGTTCCTCGTCGCCAACGGCGTGCCCGAGGCGCGGCTGACGGTCATCAGCTGGGGCAAGGAACGCCCGGCAGCCGTGGGATCGGACGAAAATGCCTGGGCCCAGAACCGCCGCGCGGTAACCGTGGTGGTGAGATAATCTGTTCCCCGGCGACGGCCGGAGTCCAGGACGGCGCGTAGCGGCGTATTTTCGCTTCGCGCCTGGGCCCCGGCCTTCGGGTCCCATCAAAGTAATACTTTGATGGGTGCCCTTCGCCGGGGGACACAAGTTAAGCCGCGCGTTGTTGCCCGCTGACACCCAGCCACGCCCGCGCCTGACGCTGCGCCTCGGCAATCTCGCGCGCGGTCATCTCGAACGAGATCTCGGCGCGGCAAGCCTGGCTGCGGGTGTCGCCCGAAAGCGCCGCGAGGTTGAACCATTTGTGCGCCTCGATCAGGTCGACCATCACGCCCCCGCGCCCGGTCGAGAAGCTGACGCCGAGATCGTACAGCGCCTCGACGCTGCCTTCCGCGGCATCGGCCAGCCGGCTGTTGAGAAGGAAGTCCGCACCTTTTTGACTGATCGCCATTGCAAGTCCCCTGTTCTTCGCTGGGACTAGGTTTCGCGCTCGAACAACGAACAAATGGTTAACGCCGCGGTGACCTTAGATTTAACCTGTGGCGGAAACGACACGGACGTTGTCGATCAGACGCGTTTTGCCAAGAAATGCCGCAGCGATCAGCCGTCCGCCCTCGCGATATTCGATCAGCGGTTCGAGCGAACCGCCATCGACATAGGCAAAATATTCGACTGGCCCGAACCCCTCCGATTGGAGCTGTTCAACCGCGCGGGAAATCGTGTCGCTCACCGACTTGCCATCGCGGACTTCATTCGCCGCATTTTGCAGGATCGCATGAAGTGACGGCGCCGCTCGCCGTTCGTCCGCCGACAACAAAGCATTGCGCGACGACATGGCAAGCCCGTCATTCTCCCGCACGGTCGGATAGCCGTGGACCGCGATCGGCAGGCCGAGATCGACGGTCATCCGCTTGATCACCGCCAGCTGCTGCCAATCCTTTTCCCCGAAGATCGCGGCATCGGGCATCACCGCGATGAACAGCTTCGCGACGACTGTCGCGACCCCGTCGAAGTGTCGCGCACGGTGCGCTCCTTCCCATCGCTCGCTAACCCCGGCGACGCTGATCCTTGTCGCAAAATCGTTCGGGTAGAGGTCGCTCGCCGCGCATATCCACAGCGCATCGCACCCCGATGCGCGCAGCTGTGCGCAATCGACCGCCTCGGTCCGGGGGTAACGGTCGAGGTCGGCGGAATCGTTGAATTGCAGCGGATTGACGAAGATCGTCGCAATCACCCGGTCGGCAACGCGCCGCGAGGCCGTGACCAGGTCGAGATGCCCCTGGTGCAGCGCCCCCATCGTCGGGACCAGCGCGATCTCCTCGCCGGCCGCGCGCCACGGTTCGAGCGCCGGGCCCAAACCGCTCATTTCTCTAATGATTTGCATGCGATTCAGGCCTCGGATACATCATGCGTCGGGGCTTCGTCTTACGAGCGCGGCCGCGGGGTTCACAAGGGGATTAGCAGGCCATGGGCCAGCCGCATTTCATCGTCTTCGCCAATGAGAAGGGCGGCACCGGCAAGTCGACCACCGCGGTTCACACCGCGATCGCGCTCGCCGCCTCGGGCCACCGCGTCGGCGCGCTCGACCTCGACCAGCGCCAGCGCACCATGACCCGCTACCTTGAAAATCGCGACGCGACGATGCGCCGGCTCGACAAGCAGCTTACGCGCGCCACCTACGAAGTGCTCGACGACCAGAGCGAGGCCGGGCTCGAAGCGGCCATCGCCCGCCTGTCGCAGGATTGCGACGTTATCGTCATCGACACACCCGGCCGCGACGATCCGATCGCCCGCGCCGCCATCCTCCACGCCGATACGCTGGTCACGCCGATGAACGACAGCTTCGTCGACCTCGACCTCATCGGCCAGGTCCACCCCGAAAATTTCAAGGTGACCAAGCCAAGTTTCTACGCCGAGCTGATCTGGAACAGCCGCACCCAGCGCGCCAAGCAAACCGGACGCAGCGTCGACTGGGTCGTGCTCCGCAATCGCCTCCAGCATATCGAATCGCACAATCTCCGCCGAGTCGGCGCCGCACTGACCGAATTGTCGCGCCGGGTCGGCTTCCGCGTCATCCCCGGCCTCGGCGAGCGCGTCATCTACCGCGAATTGTTCCCCAAGGGCCTGACCCTGCTCGACCTTGGCCAATTGGGTGAGGTCGGCATTGGACACATTGCCGCCCGTCAGGAGTTGCGCGAGATGATCGCGGGGTTGGCCATTCCCAGCCAGGCCGAGATCATCGATCCACCCAAGGCAGTCGCCGCTGGCTGACGCCTTTACTAAGGAACTGAACTTGCACGATTTCAATCGCACCATCCTGCGCGAATATGACGTTCGCGGGGTTGTCGGGTCGACCCTGTTTCCCGCCGACGCCACCGCGCTCGGCCGCAGCTATGCCGCGCTCGCCACCAGCGAAGGCGCGAAACGCGTCGCGGTCGGCCGCGATGGCCGCACCCATTCCCCCGAGTTCGAAGCCGCACTGATCGAAGGCCTCACCGCCGGCGGGCTCGACGTCGTGCGGATCGGGCTTGGCCCCTCGCCGATGCTCTATTTCGCGGTCGCGACGCTCGACGTCGACGGCGGTATCCAGGTCACCGGCAGCCACAATCCGTCCGATTACAACGGCTTCAAGATGCTGCTTAACGGTCGCTCGGTGTTCGGCGAGGAGATCAAGGCCCTCGGTCGCCGCGCCGAAATCGCCGACTGGTGCGACGGTGCGGGATCGGTCAGCGAGGCCGATGTCATCCCGGCCTATCTCGATGCTTTGCTTAAGGG
>JALYQH010000098.1 GCA_030855945.1 Pseudomonadota bacterium
TGAATACTCAGTCCAACGTCTGCGCGGCGGTTTCGCCGTCGTTTGGTATGATGATGCCGGGCGTCGGAGGAGAAACCGCCTTAGCTCGACCACTCGGCCTGGAGCGGAAGCGGAAGCCCGAAAATCCTGGCAAATGGGAGACGCCGCGCCTTGGACGACTGGCCGCGTCGTAGAAGCTTACATGTCTGAAAGGCGCGCGAGTGGCATCGCGTCTGCTGACCGTCAGGCCAACGCATGGCAAGCGATGCATGCCTTTTGGTCGGGGATCTCACCTTCTTTAATTGATGATGAGATGGCACGCGAATACGCCGCTGGCCGTGGAAAGTCCGCTGCGACGGTACGCTATGAACTCTCGATGCTCGCTGTGGCTCTTAGGTGGGCCACGAGGCAGAAAATCCTTCCGAGTGCCCCGTCAATCTGGCGTCCTAAGGTCGCGGTGGGCGAGTTACGACACCTAGACAAGATGCAGTTCGAGACTTTCTTCGCTGGCGTAAAAGCGGAGCACGCACGACTGTACGCCTTGGTTGGCCTTTTCACGATGGCAAGACCCACTGCGGTTCTCGAATTGCGCTGGGACAGAGTTGACTTCGATAGGCGGTTGATTGATCTCAATCCCGTCGGCAGAGTTCAGACAGCTAAACGCCGACCTGTGGTTTATATAAGCGACGATGCTTTAGTCGCGCTGCGCGGAGCTTACGAAGGTAGGCAAAGCGATTTTGTAATCGAACGCGCAGGGCAGCCGATCAAGTGCATCAAAAAAGCGTTCCAGGCGGCATCCGCGCGGAGTGGTATAAAAGCCACGCCTTATAGCCTGCGCCATACTGGCGCGGTCTGGGCAGCAGAAGCGGGCGTCCCAATGTCGGAGCTTGCGCAGTATATGGGTCACAGCGACAGTCGGACAACGGAGCGGCACTACGCCCGCTATAGCCCCGGATATCTTAAAGGAGTTGCTAACGCGGTGCGGCGAGGGAGCCCCGGTTAAGGTTCAACTGAACCTCAGCCCTCTGTCTGTTTCAAAGATAAATAGAGGGAAAAAGTGGTCGGGGAGAGAGGATTCGAACCTCCGGCCCCTGCCTCCCGAAGACAGTGCTCTACCAGGCTGAGCTACTCCCCGACCGGGACCGGACGGCGGACCATCCGGTGCAGGAGCGCGGGCTTCCTAGCGGGGGGCGTCCGGATGCGCAAGCCGCCCGAGCGCGCCGAGCCAGTCGGCGTGACGGACCAATTTCTCGCGCGGAGCGTCGGCGCGCGCGGCGGCGGTTTCCGCGGCCTCTATCGTGCGCCAATCGGCGAAGTCGGTGCTCCGGACATCGCGCTGGGCGAGCAGCGCGGCCAACCCTTCTCCACCCTCTTTCCCGCCGCTCGATCCCGGCGGCATGGCTGCGGCGACCGCCTCGGCCACTTCATAGCCGTCGGGACGGTTGGTGCCGATCGTCCCCGACGGCCCGCGCCGCGCCCAGCCGACGCAATAGAGCCCGTCCCCGATCACCCCGCCCTCATTGGCGAACTTTCCGCCGCGCTCGTCATAGGGCACGCCGTTCAGGCGCGGGGTGTGATAGCCGATGCAGCTGACGATCAGGCTGGCCGGAATGACATAGGTCTCGCCGGTGCCGACGCTCTGCCCCGCATCGTCGAGTGCGGTGCGCTCGACCACCAGCCGCTCGGCCCTGCCATTCCCTTCGATACGCACCGGGCGCGCGAAGAAATCGAATCGGATATGCTTGGGCTTGCCCTCATCCTCATGCGCCGAGAAGTCGCGCAAATGCGCGACCGATTTGCGCGCTCCGGGGTCGAGCTCGGCGTCGGCCTCGACCGGCGGCAAATCGCCAGTCTCGACCTCGGCCTCGGCGGCGTCGAGGTGCCCGAGCTCGCCCAATTCCTTGGGAGTCATCGCGATCTGGTGCGGCCCTCGGCGGCCGACGATGGTGATGGTGCGGATCGCCGAGCCGTCGAGCGCGTCGAGGGCATGGCCGACGATGTCCGACCCCGCGAATTCGGCGCGGGTCTTGGACAGGATGCGCGCGACGTCGAGCGCGACGTTGCCGTTGCCGATCACCGCCGCCGCATCGCCATCGAGCGGGGGACCCAAGTCGGCGAAATCGGGGTGGCCATTGTACCAGCCGACAAACGCCGCCGAGCCGACCACGCCGGCAAGCTCCTCGCCCGGGATGCCGAGGCTGCGGTCATGCGGCGCGCCGATCGCGAGGATCACCGCATCGTAGAAGGACTTCAGCTCCTCGATCGACACTGCCTCGCCGACCGCGACATTGCCGACGAAGCGGACATGGGGGTCCTCGGCAACCTTATCGTAGCGGCGTGACACCGCCTTGATCGATTGATGATCGGGCGCGACGCCGAAGCGGATCAGGCCGTAGGGCACCGGCAATTTGTCGATGATGTCGACCTGCGCCCCGTCGCCATAGGCCTTGACCAGCGCCTCCGCGGTGTAAAAGCCCGCCGGGCCCGACCCGATCACCGCGAAATGTCGCATCCTTCGCTCCCCCGCTTCTCGACCCGATGCTAGGCGATGCGATGAACGGTGCAAGGGTCGCGTTCCCCGGCGAAGGCGGGGGTCCAGGAGCGCGGAGCGCTTCACAGTCCTTCGCTTAGCGCAACGCTGCCGTGCAGCGTCCTGGGCCCCGGCCTGCGCCGGGGAACATTACTTCTTGCTCTTGTCCTCAAGCAGCAGGTCGCCGCCCTTGCGGGTCAGCATCGCTTCGATCGGTCCTGCGAAAAACGACAGCATTCCCGGCAGCATCACCCTGCAGTGGACCTTGGTGTCCATCACTTCGATTTTGGCGTCGACCGTCTGGCCGATCGCGGTAACCGCCAGGTTGAGCGTGTCGCCTGACCATGAGGAATCGACCTGGCTCCCGCCCGGAATGTGGCTTTCGAGCTTGTGGATATTGGCCGCGATCCTCCGCCGCGCTTCGTCGCGGCCAAGCTTGTGGGGGAGATCGACGTCGATTGGGCGTTGCATGGGTGGAAAGATGAGGCGGACGGCGTTGCATTTCAAGCCGAGCGCGGTTCTGATGGGCGAATGCGATCGCTTATTGCCCTGTTGCTGCCGATGGCCGGCCTCACCGCGCCCGCCGCTGCGCAGATGCTGCGCTACAATCCGGCGGCCGAATATGTCACCGTCGGGCAAGATGAGCCGGGCTATCGGCGGTGGGTGGCGGCGGCGAGCTGGCGGCCGATGTACGTCAGCGCCTTCCACAATTACCTCGTCACGCACGGCGTCGCCGGAGTAGCGCCGACCTGGCAATTGCTGCGCACCGCGACCGACTGGCGCAAATGCGGCGCCGATCCCTACGAGATACCGCCGACGAGCGAATGGCCCAACATCGTCGCGACGCTGCGCTATGTCGGCGCTTACATCGTTCCCGTGATGGGGCCGGTCGAGCCGGTGTCGGTCTACCGCAATCCCCGGCTCAACATCTGCGCCGGGGGCGCCGCGACCAGCACCCACCGCGAAATGGGGGCGATCGACATGGTGCCGCTCCGCCCGATCTCGCGCGAGGCGCTGATGCGCGGCCTGTGCGCGATCCACTCCGCCAGCCCGGTAACGTCCAATGCCGGCCTCGGCTTCTACAAGGGCGTGCGCTTCCACATCGACTCGCGCAAATATCGCGAGTGGGGAACGCAGGGCGCGCGCGGCGGCTATGGCTGCGCCGCGGTTCTGAGCGAGGGGGCGATGCCGTTCAGCCCAGCGCCGCCGGTCGTCGCCGCCGCGCCGCTACCGCGCGATCCGCTGTCGCCGCGCTAGCCCTTGCGCTGCGCCGCCGACACGCCACATCGTCGGGCAAAGGGGTGACCGATGGACCTTGAGAAACTGACTGACCGCGCGCGCGGCTTCCTCCAGGCGGCGCAGACGATCGCGGTGCGCGAGCATCATCAGCGGATCTCGCCCGCGCATATGCTCAAAGCGTTGCTCGATGACGAGCAGGGCATGGCGGCGGGGCTGATCGAAGCGGCCGGCGGCGACAGCAAGATCGCGAAACGCGAGGCCGATGCGCTGGTCTCGAAGATTCCGACCGTGACCGGCAGCGGCGCCACCTCGGCGCCGGGGATCGACGGCGACCTCATTCGCCTGCTCGACCAGGCGCAGGAGATTTCGAAAAAAGCCGGCGATCAATATGTCACGGTCGAGCGCATCCTGCTGGCCATCGCGCTCGCCAAGGGCAGCGCTGTCGCCGCCGCGATCGAACGTTCGGGCGTCACGCCGCAGACGCTAAACGCGGCCATCGACAAGCTTCGCCAGGGCCGCACCGCCGACACCCAGGGATCGGAAGACCGCTACGACGCGCTCAAACGCTACGCTCGCGATCTCACCGCCGTGGCGCGCGAAGGCAAGCTCGACCCGGTCATCGGCCGCGACGAGGAAATCCGCCGCACCATCCAGGTGCTGGCGCGGCGGACCAAGAATAACCCGGTGCTGATCGGCGAGCCCGGAGTCGGCAAGACCGCAATCGCCGAAGGGCTCGCCCTGCGCATCGCCAATGGCGACGTGCCCGACGGAATCAAGGACCGCCGCTTGCTCAGCCTCGACATGGGCGCGCTGATCGCCGGCGCCAAATATCGCGGCGAGTTCGAGGAGCGCCTCAAGGGCGTGCTCGACGAGGTCAAGCAGGCCGCGGGCGAAGTCATCCTCTTTATCGACGAAATGCACACGCTGGTCGGCGCAGGCAAGGGCGAAGGCGCGATGGACGCGTCGAACCTGCTCAAACCGGCGCTCGCTCGCGGCGAGCTTCACTGCATCGGGGCGACCACGCTCGACGAATATCGCAAGCATGTCGAAAAGGATGCCGCCCTCGAGCGCCGCTTCCAGCCGGTGTTCATTGGCGAGCCGACCGTGCCCGACACCATCTCGATCCTGCGCGGCCTCAAGGAAAAGTACGAGCTTCACCACGGCGTGCGCATCACCGACGCCGCGCTGGTCGCAGCGGCGACGCTGTCGAACCGCTATATTTCCGACCGCTTCCTGCCGGACAAGGCGATCGACCTGATGGATGAGGCCGCGTCGCGGCTCAGGATGGAGGTCGAATCCAAGCCCGAGGAGATTGAGAATCTAGACCGGCGGATCATCCAGCTCAAGATCGAGCGCGAGGCACTCAAGAAGGAAAGCGACACCGCGTCGAAGGATCGGCTGGCGACGCTCGAAGGCGAACTCGTCAACCTCGAGCAACAGTCGAGCGAGCTCACCCAGCGCTGGCAGGCCGAGAAGGAAAAAATCGGCGCCGAGGCTGAGCTGAAGGGCCAGCTCGACGCCGCCCGGATCGAACTCGACCAGGCGCAGCGCGCCGGCGACCTCGCCAAGGCCGGCGAGCTTCAATACGGCCGCATCCCCGAGCTGGAGAAAAAGCTGGGCGAGGCGGCAATCGCGTCAAAAGGCGCGATGCTCCGCGAGGAAGTCACGGCCGAGGACATTGCCTCGGTCGTCGCCCGCTGGACCGGTGTGCCGGTCGAACGGATGCTCGAAGGCGAGCGCGCCAAATTGCTCGGCATGGAGGAAGCCATCGGCGCGCGCGTCATCGGCCAGGCCGAAGCGGTCAAAGCCGTCGCTTCCGCCGTGCGCCGCGCCCGCGCCGGGCTGCAGGACCCCAACCGCCCGCTGGGCAGCTTCCTGTTCCTCGGCCCGACGGGCGTCGGCAAGACCGAACTGACCAAGGCGCTCGCCGAATTCCTGTTCGACGACAGCAGCGCGATGGTCCGCATCGACATGTCGGAATATATGGAGAAGCACGCCGTCAGCCGCCTGATCGGCGCGCCTCCCGGTTATGTCGGCTATGACGAGGGCGGCGTACTGACCGAGGCGGTCCGGCGCCGGCCGTACCAGGTCGTGCTGTTCGACGAGGTCGAGAAAGCGCATGGCGACGTGTTCAACATCCTGCTGCAGGTGCTCGACGACGGCCGGCTGACCGACGGGCAGGGGCGCACCGTCGACTTCACCAACACCATCATCATTCTGACTTCCAACCTCGGCAGCCAATATCTTGCCTCACTGGGCGAGGATGAGGACACCGCCAAGGTCGAGAATGAGGTGATGGAAGTGGTCCGCGGGCATTTCCGCCCCGAATTCCTCAATCGCCTCGACGAGATCATCCTGTTCCACCGCTTGAGCGCGAGCCACATGGGGCCGATCGTCGACATCCAGGTCGCTCGGCTGATGCAATTGCTCGCCGACCGTAAGATCGGGCTCGAGCTGACCGATGCGGCGCGGGCGTGGCTCGGGCGCGTCGGCTACGACCCCGTTTACGGCGCGCGGCCGCTCAAGCGCGCGATTCAGAAATATCTCCAAGACCCCCTCGCCGACGAAATCCTTGCCGGACGGGTCCATGACGGGTCGAAGGTCCGGGTCGACGAAGGAGACGGCGGGCTGGTGCTGACCCTCCTTTGAGCCGGGTCACGCCGCCAGCAGCGGGTCGGAAAGATCAAGCGACAAACCCAACTGTCCTGCGACCGCCCCTGCCCAACTGGTCACCATTTCAATCTCCTCCTCGATCAGCGGCATCGCCGCGTCGCGCGCGGTTTCGGTTTCTGGGCTGAACGCAGTCCCAATTTCCTTTGAATGCTTGGCGAAAACCCCGCTTTTCGAAATTTCTCTCCACCGCCTTGGTTCGACCGCAAGCTCAAAATGATCGCCGATCGCGGCGAGCGTCTCCGCGCGCTTGGCAAGGAAAGTCTCGCTATCGAGCGTTCGAAACCGCCCGGGGAATTTCGACAGCAGCGACTCGAACTGGGCGTGGTGGTGAAGCCAGGCGAGCGCGGCGATCTGCAAGTCTGTTTGTCCGAACAGCTCTGCCTCGCTGAGCCCAAGAGAAAGCTTGAAATCCTGGCGAAGCGAAACAAACAGTCGTCGCGCCCACAGACGGCCCCAAAGCTGCTTGCGCGCGATCGACCCGAGGAATCGGGGAAGCGGTGCATAGAGCAAAATTCCCTTCGACCTCTCCTCCATGCGCATCAGCGGTTCGATGAGCAGATTGGCCTCGTTGCTTGGTTTGACGATCATCGCTTCGCCCGGCGCGAAGGGACGGGACAGCAGCGCCATCACGGTGCGCAGAAGCGGTCGATCGAGCTTTCCCTGGCGCAACAGCAAGGTCAGCTCATTCACCATCTGCGGCTCGTTAAGGCCAAATGAGGCGCCTGGAAGGTCGAGAATCCGTGAAAGTAGCGTTGAGCAGCAGAACGCCGAATGAAAAATATAATGGCAGTGCTGCGGCGATTGCGGAGTCGCAGAGCGGAGATCGGCGAGGCCCAGGCGCGCAGAAGGCAAATCCTGTTCTCGCAAATATTCGTCGGCCAGGAAGGAAAGCCTGGAATGGGTCTCCCGCGGCAAGTGGACGAATTCCACCTCGTTTCGCGAAGGCGTCAGCCGCGCGGGGAGCCATCGGGCGTCAGACACTATTTCCTGGACGCTGGGATTTGACGGGGGCCTGGTCTGCAAGGCACTCAGCTCCTGGATCGATCGATCGAAAAATGCATCATGCCCTTAAGGAGCGAAGTCAAACATGCCGATAGCATTAAACCCGACGCTCGATGCATTCGCACTGAGGGACGCCTATCGGCGGCGCAACCGCGTTCAGATTCGCGATTTTCTCGACCCCGCGTCGGCGACAGCGATGCGCGAGGAACTCGAACAGATCCCCTGGGGGCTCGTTTTCAGGGACGGACCGCGCGTGGTCGAGCTTTACGCCCCGGCGGTCCAGCGGCTCGATCAGCGAGAGGCGACGGCCATCATGGCCAAAATTCGTGAGCAGGCGCGCACCGGCTATCAATTCTTCTACGCCAATTATCCGCTCCTCACCGCTTATTTCTCCCCCGAAGTGCAGCGTCGGCGAATCTTCGACCTTTATGAATTCATCAACAGTCCGCCGGTGCTCAACCTTGTCCGCGAGGTCACGGGCCTCCCCGGGATCGCCTGGGCGGATGCGCAGACGACCTATTTCAAGCCAGGACATTTCCTCAAGGCTCACACCGACGAAGCCGCCGCCGAGGGCCGGCTCGCGGCCTATGTGATGAACTTCACGGAGAATTGGGACCATGACGGCGGCGGCTTCTTGCAGTTTTTCGACAGCCAGGGCGACATTGATCAAGCCATCAAGCCGGCCTTCAATGCGCTCAACATCTTCACTGTGCCGCAGCTCCACTCGGTGTCGATGGTCTCAACCTGGGTGACGGCGAAGCGGCTGTCGATGACCGGATGGTTTCGAAGCGACAGCCCGCCCGGCCCGATCGGCAACAGGCGATAAAAAGGCGGCGGGGATTGCTCCCCGCCGCCATATTATCGCATTCGCTCCGACCGATCAGAGGCGGAGGCGGACACCCGCATAGTAGCGGCGACCGAAGAGGTCGTACACGTCGGGCGCCGTGTCCGTGCCGGTGCTGTTAAACGTCGTGCCGGACAGGATAGGCGGCGCATCATTGTCGAGTGCATTGTCGACACCCACGAAGAACTCGAATTTGCGAGCTGGGGTGAACGTGGCCTGCGCATCGAGATAGAATTGCCCCGGAACGCTGATCGCATCATCCTCAAGATCGAAAGCCGCGAGGAACTGATCGTCCTCGAAGGACTTGCTGATATAGGTTCCGGTGAAGCTCAGGCCGACTTTGCTGGTGGAGAAGCCGATCGTGCCGTTGACGCGGTCACGAGCGGTTCCGATCTCGCCGTCGAACGGATCCTCATCGGCACCCGGAAGCGGAACGACAAAGTTCTCCAAAATGTGGGTCCAGGCGACCCGGGCATTCATATTCAGCCCATTCATGAAGCGGTTGAGGCTGGTCCGATAGGAAGCAACGAAGTCGAGACCCTCGACCTTGAGCTCGCCGCCGTTGATCTGCGAGTTGTTGATGAAAGAAATCGAGCCGGCGCTGTTCGGTCCAACCTCCGCCGGACGGCGGGTGATCAGGCTGCACAATGCCTGGTCGTTCTGCGAGAAGCACTGATCGAGGATGAACTGACGCGGCACGGCCACGATCGCGTCCTTGATCTTGATATTATAATAATCGGCCGAGAAAACGAAGTTGCGAAGGAACTCAATCTGCCGCGGGTTGATGACGATACCGGCAGTGATCGATCGCGAACGCTCGACATCGAGCTCCGGATTGCCGCTGTTGAATCCGCTGACCCCTTGTTCGTCCGCCTGGTTCAAAGTGAACACGCCATTCGCGGCGATGTTCGCAAGAACACCCGGAGCAGCGCGGCAATTGTCGCCGAGCGCCCCGTCGCCCGTCAGCCCAATGCCTTCGCAGGGATCGGCAAGGCCGGTCGGGAAGGTCTGCGACGGACCGGTGAACAATTCACCGATGTTCGGAGCGCGAACCGCCTTGGCGTAGGTGCCGCGGACGCGAACGGCCTCGATCGGAGTCCAGTCGGCGCCTAACGAGTATGTCTTGACCGATCCGACCGTCGAATAGTCGGAGAGACGCCCGGCTGCGCGCACGTTGAGCGCCTGGAAGAACGGCACGTCGCGAAGGATCGGAACGTTGATTTCGCCATAGACTTCCTTGACGTTGAACGAGCCCGAGGTGTCGGGGAGCGCGTTGCCGGCATTGAGACCGGCGTTGGTCAGCGCGTCGTTATTCTCACGGCTCGTTTCCTTGCGATACTCGGCGCCGATGGCGACACCCAGCGGACCTGCTGGAAGCTCGAACAACGCTCCCGAAAGGTTCGCGGCCCAGACCTGCTGGGAAAGCCTAGTCTGCAAAGACTGTTCGGCAGCGACAAAGCTCGCCGCCGCCGGTGAGATCGACCCGAAGCCGAAGACGTTAATCGGGACGCAACCCTGAGCCCGAGCGATCGGGTCGGCGCAGACGACGTCGGTCGTCGACCCATTATTGTTGACATCGTCGACGTCGGGAATGCCGGCCAAGGCAGAACGCAGAAGCAGAGTATTCGGTTGACCGTTCGACGTCTGCTGCTCGCTGGTCTGTCCGTAATTGTAGGTGACATCCCAATTGAAACGGTCGTTGAGGAGTGTACCTTCCAGACCAGCGACCACGCGGTAGAAATCGCGGGTGGCCTCGCTGTTGCGCGTGCCCAGCTCAGCCAGGCGGCGAGTGAAGAAGATATCGCGGAGACCATCGCCGTCCTCATCGACTGCTGCGTTGAAGATCGCGTCCGGGACGAACGGATTGCGCAACGCGACGCCATCGACCAGCGTTTCGATGTTAATCTGACCGGATGTGGTGATGTCGTCGGAAGCAAGAGCGAAAGGCTCGATCTCACGCGACGAGGTAGTCTTCACATAGGTCGCTTCGGCGATCGCATTGATATTGTCCGTAATGTCGAACGTACCGCGCGTTGCGAAGATGTAGCGCTCGACGGGAACGGCAAGCGTGCGAAAGAACTGGCGGTTGAAGCCGTTCGGAGCTCCGCCGCAGCTTGTTCCATTGGTGCTGAAGCACGGCAAGAGATCGCCATCTTGACTGAACGTAAATTGCCCGGGGCCAGCGAAGAAGCGGCCTTGCGGGGCGAACGATGAGAGGAAAGGCTCCGATTCCGTGCCGAAGTCATCGGGGTCGCCGGTGATGCGGAACAGATCGAAATCGTCGAGACGCGTATCCTTGCGATTACGCGACAACAAGCCCTTCTGGTTGGTGTAACCCAGGTGGATCATGACGTTGCCGCGATCGTCGGCAAAGTTGCCGCCACCGGTCATGTTGACCTGATACTGAGCTGAATCGCCACGCTCGGTGATGTTATACTGAGCCTCGGCGAGCAGACCCGAGAAATTGCGCTTGTAGAGGAAGTTGACAACGCCGGCGACGGCGTCCGAACCGTAGAGCGACGAAGCGCCGCCCGTCAGGATGTCGATGCGCTCGACGAACTGGGTCGGGATGACGTTGAGATCGACCGTCGCCGATCCTGGCAGGCCCGAGACGACGCGGCGGCTGTTGATCAGGACCAGCGTGCGGTCCGAACCGAGGTCGCGAAGATCGACCGTCGCAACGCCCGCGCCCGACGTGCTGAAGGCCGAGTTGGTGCGGGAGATGCCCGGCGTACCGAATACGGGATTTTCGAGCAGCACGTCCTGGACGTTGATCGCACCCGACTGATCGATGTCGGTTTCGCCGATGACCTGGACCGGCGCCAGCGAGGTGATGTTCGGCGAGACGATGCGCGAGCCGGTGACGACGATCGCCTGGCTATCGTCTTGCTCCACCGTCGGAACGTCGGCCGGATTCACGATCACGCAATTCGGCTGATCGGGAGGGCACTCCTGAGTTGCCGGCGTCTGGTCCTTTGCCGCCGCAGCAACGTTGGCATCTTGCGCATTGGCCGGCGAAGCGATCACCAGCCCGGCGATGATGGTCGTCGAAAGGAGCGATCCCTTCAGAAAACGATTCGACATTTTATTCCCCTTGATCCTCAGTCCGAAGACATCACAAAAACTGTGCCATCGCGTCCAAAAAAACGGATGGGCAAGACGGCTACCTATCGGCAAGCGAGGCAATGGCGCAATCAGCACTGTGCCTGCGGAACCAATTCGTGACGTACCTGTGACAATTTGGGCACGCACCTCGATCTCGAGAATGGTCGGAGAAAAGGACTTATCCCCCCGCCTGTTGCGCTCTGACCGGGGGAGCGAGGAGCGAATCGAGCGCCCGGTTGTATTTCCACCGATGTGTGGCACGCTGCGCGCCGAACCCTCCGTTGGTGAAAGCGTCTTTATGTCGAAGTTTATTCTCATCCTCCCCGCCGCCGCCCTCCTCGCGGTTCCGGTCGGCGGCCAGCCGAAGTTAAGCAGGCCGGCGGCGGTCACCGCCCTCGATGCGTGCCGCAAGCTCACCGATGATTCCGCGCGGCTGGCGTGTTACGACCGCGCCGTATCGGCATTGACCAATGCAGTCAGCAGCGG
>JALYQH010000342.1 GCA_030855945.1 Pseudomonadota bacterium
GCCTTAAATTAGTCTTGGATCATGTAAGCGCTGTCGTAGAGCGGCGCGTCGTCGGCGAGCGGGCCGAGCGGGATGTCGCACACGGTTTCGCCATTCCATTCGAGCACCATGTGGCCGGTATCGGTGACGTGGCCGATCACCGCGAAGTCGAGCTCCCATTTGCGGAAGATCGCCTCGGCGAAATCCTCGCGGCCGGGCTTGAGCACCATCAGCATCCGCTCCTGGCTCTCGCTGAGCATCATCTCATACGGCGTCATGCCCTCCTCGCGGCAAGGGACCGTGTTCATGTCGAGGCGGATGCCGACGCCGCCCTTGCTTGCCATTTCAACGCTCGACGAGGTCAGCCCCGCGGCGCCCATGTCCTGGATCGCGACGATCGCGTCCGACGCCATCAGCTCGAGGCAGGCCTCGATCAGCAATTTCTCAGTGAACGGATCGCCGACCTGGACGGTCGGGCGCTTTTCCTCTGAGTCTTCAGAGAAGTCGGCGCTGGCCATGGTTGCGCCGTGGATGCCGTCGCGGCCGGTCTTCGATCCGACGTAGACGATCGAATTGCCGACGCCCGAGGCGGCCGAGTAGAAAATCTTGTCCTGGTCGGCGACCCCGACGGTCATCGCGTTGACGAGGATGTTGCCGTCATACGCCTGATCGAAATTGACCTCGCCCCCGACCGTCGGAACGCCGACGCAATTGCCGTAGCCGCCGATCCCCGCGACCACGCCCGCGATCAGGTGCCGAGTTTTGGGGTGGTCGGGGCGGGCGTATCGCAGCGCGTTCAAATTGGCGATCGGCCGCGCGCCCATGGTGAATACGTCGCGCAATATTCCGCCGACCCCGGTCGCTGCGCCCTGATAGGGCTCGATGTAGCTCGGGTGGTTGTGGCTCTCCATCTTGAAGATCGCGGCTTGCCCGTCGCCGATGTCGATTACCCCGGCATTCTCGCCCGGGCCGCAGATCACCCAAGGCGCTTCCGTGGGGAGTTTCTTCAAATGAATGCGCGAGCTTTTGTAAGAGCAATGCTCCGACCACATCACCGAAAAGATGCCGAGCTCGACCATGTTCGGCTCGCGGCCGAGGGCGGCGAGGATGCGGTCATATTCTTGCGCGGCGAGACCATGCTCGGCGACGATCTGGGGGGTGATCATCGCCGCGCTCTAGCGGCGCGAGGGGCATAAAAAAACCCCCGGCGATCGGCTCGCCGGGGGTTGTTGGTGATCGCTGCCCTGGGGTCAGGCGTTGCAGGTCTTGCCGTTGTAGGTAACCGACGACCCTTCGGCCGTACCCTCCAACGGAGACTCGACCGACGACCCTTCGGCCGTACCCTCCAACGGAGACTCGACCGGCGGCGTTTCGGCCGAACCTTCGACGGGAGGCTCGGCGGCTTCGGTCGGCGCCGGAATTCGCGTTCCGAGATCGGTCTGGCTGGACTTCACGCGGGCCGCGCCGTCGCCGTACCAGTCGATATAAATGACGCTATTGTCGCCGCTGCAGCGATAGGTCTTGCTTGCGACGATCGGCGGCGGGAGCACGATGTCGGCCGTATTGGCCTCGGGCGCGTTGGGATCGCCCGCGCCAGAGACGTTGGTTTGGTCTTGCCGGTCGCAAGCGGCGAGCGCCGCGACGGCGGCGAATGCGAGGAGGATTTTGGTCATTGGCTTATTTCGCGGGCGCAGCATGAGGCGTCAACCCATGATTGCACTTTCGTCGCCGAGGCCATAGCATTCGCCGAATGATCGAGCCGGCCAGCAGCGAACGAATCCAGCGCGTGCGTATCGGCCTGACCGGGCTGGCGCTGGTTTTTCTCCTGGTTCTCCTCGGCACCGCGGTCAGCCGCTCGAGCGAGGATTCCTCGGTCCCGCGCGCCGAGGCCAACCTGTCGGTCAACGACAGCGTCCCTGACGAGCCGCTCGCCGAACTGGGCGTCGCCCCCGGTCAGTCGACCACCGACAACGCCGCAGTCGAGCGCGCCGCCGAAGCCGCGCCGCCGCGGTGACCCGCCGCTTGCTGCTGCTGGTCGGCGCCTTGCTGCTGATGGGCGGCGGGGCGATCGCTTTTCGCCTTTCCGCGCCGCCCTCCGAGCCGCTGGCGGCCCGGCCCACGCTGGCGTTGCTGACCAGTCTGCCGCTGATGTTCGGCGAGGCGTTCGCGCTCGATGGCGGCGGCTCGCCGGCGCTGGCGCGGCTCGAGCAGCGTTACAATGTCCAGCCGATCGGGGTTGCCGACTCCGCCAGCCTGGCGGGTAAGCGAATGTTGCTGATCGCCCATCCGCGCGCCCAGCCGGCCGAAGTGCTGGTCGAGCTCGACGCGTGGGTGCGGGCCGGCGGGCGCGTGCTGCTGCTCGCCGATCCGAAGCTCGACTGGGACAGCGCCCGCCCGCTCGGCGACCCGCTCCGCCCGCCGCCCTATTTCGCCGATACCGGGCTTCTCGCCCATTGGGGACTGACGCTTGAAGGCCCGACGGTCGATGGGCCGACAAGCGTCAAAGCAGGCGATGGCGAAGTCCTGGCCGTCTCGCCGGGCGGTCTGTCGAGCCGGGGCAGCTGTGCGGTGGAGCCGGGCGGGTTCATCGCGCGCTGCGATATCGGCCGAGGAGCCGCGACGATCGTCGCCGACGCCGACTTTCTCAATCTTGGCGGGCCGAGCGGGCTCGACGGGCCGACCGGCGGCAATCTCGACCTGCTGATGACCGAACTCAAACGATTCGAAGTACGCTAGACCATCACCCCGAAGCATTGCCCACATAGTTATCCACAAGGCCGTCCCGAAGAACGAGAGTAGAACGAAGAGTTAAAGTCGATTAGGAAAGTGTTGGATTTCCGCCACTGGGCATGAATTCCCATGTAATGGCATGAAATCCCATTGTATCCCGCCCCATGTTGGGTTACCAACATGGCCGTAGCGCGGGGCACACCTGTTCAGAGTCGAAAAGTCGACGCGGGCGCACGGTAAAGCCGTGCACCCACGAACGGGGAAGCTGTGCCGCGCGCTTTCGAGGGTCATCCTCGGCGGAGTGGGTCGTGGCATTAGAGCATCTGTTCCAAGGCAGTGCTTTGAACGCGGTGGACGCGAAGGGACGCGTTTCCGTGCCCGCCTTCCTGCGCGCGGTGATCGAGCGCCGCGGAGATGCCCGCTCGATCGTTCTTGCCAAGCATGACGCCTTCCCTGCGCTCGCCGCCTACGATCCCGCTCATGCCGCAATGAAGCATGCCAAGCTCGAGCGACTGCTCGAAAAGCAGGAAACCGATCCCGCCGCGGAAATGGAATATGCGCGCCGCACGATGATGGCGTTCGGCGCGACCGAGGAGGTGCCTTACGATTCGAGCGGCCGCGTGATCATCCCGCCGATGATGCGCCGCAACGGCCAGATCGGCGATCTCGCTCTGTTTATCGGTGTCGGCGAGACGTTCCAGGTCTGGAACCCCGAGCTGTTCCTCGCCGATCCCAACATTCCCGAAGACATGAAGAACATCGCGCGCTTCCGTTTAGAGGAGCGCGGGCTGTGAAGAGGGAGGCCGACCATGTCCCGGTCCTCCTCGATGAGGTCGTCAAGGGTCTCGCCGTTGTCCCCGGCGAGACCCTGGTCGACGGCACCTTCGGAGCAGGAGGCTATACCCAAGCCCTGCTCGGGGCGGGGGCGGGACGAGTGATCGGCT
>JALYQH010000035.1 GCA_030855945.1 Pseudomonadota bacterium
CGATAGGCCAAGGCGCAGTAGGGAAGTGACCGGCGGGGATTTGGCCAAGGTGGATCGAAGACTGGCAAGCTGGACGGCGCTGCCGCTGCTGCTCGCGTCGGCCGGCGCCGCCCGCGCGCAGGAAGCGCCGGCCGCGGAGACCGCCGCTGCCCCCGTGGTTCCCACGCCCATCGCGGTTCCCGCCGACATCGTCGACTTCAGCGCCGACCGCGTCACCTACGACAGCGGCAGCGACCTCGTCGTGGCCGAGGGCCGGGTGCGGATGGACCGCGACGGCTATTATCTCGCTTCGGACCGGGTCGAATGGAATCAGGCCACGGGGGAAGTGGTCGCCATCGGCAATGTCATCGTCCTCTCACCCGAAGGCGACCGCATCATCGGCGAACGAGTCGTGCTCGACGATCGGCTGCGCGACGGGACGGTCGAGAATCTGCTGGTCGTGCTCGACAGCGGCGGCCGGCTCGCGGCGCGGCGAGCGGTCCGCACCGATGGCACGCTGCAGCTCGAACAAGCGGTCTACAGCCCGTGCCCGGTAACCTCCCCCGCCGGCTGCCCGAAGAATCCGAGCTGGTCGATTACCGCGGCACGAGTCACTCGTGACCCGGAGCGCGGCCGGCTGCGGTTCGAAGGCGGGCGGCTCAACCTGTTCGGCCTGACGCTTCCGCTGCTCCCGGTGTTCAACATCAGCGACGGGAGCAACAATCAGGCGGCGAGCGGCCTGCTCATGCCGAACCTCAGCTTCTCGAGCTCCAACGGGTTCGAGATCGGCGTGCCATATTATCTTCGGGTGGCGAGCAACCGCGACCTGACGATCACTCCGCATCTCTATTTAAAGGCGCTTCCGGCGATCGAGGCGCGCTGGCGGCACCTCACCGACAAGGGCGCTTACCAGCTTGGCGGGTTCCTCACCCATGGCCGGGTCGAGCAGGTCGACCAAATCTCGTTCATCGGCGAAGAGGATGGCGACCGGCGCGGCATCCGCGGCTACTTCGAAGGCAATGGCCGCTTTCAGTTCAATCCCTTATGGAGCCTGACCTCCTCGCTCCGCGTCGCGACGGACAAGACCGTCACCCGGCGCTACGACCTTACTCGCGACGATCGTCTGCGGAATTTCGTCGAGGTCGAGCGGATCGGCCTGAACTCATATCTGTCGATCGCCGGCTGGGCCTTCCAGGGACTGCGCGCCGATGACGTCCAGCGCGAATTTCCGATCGCCTTGCCGGCGATCGACGCCCGGCTGCGACTTGCCGATCCGTTGCTCGGCGGCCAGGTCGAGCTTCAGGGCAACAGCCTCGCCATCCTGCGCATCGACGGCCAGGATACGCAGCGCGCCTTCGCCAGCGCGCGCTGGGACATGCGCCGACTGACCCGTTGGGGCCAGGAACTGACCCTCACCGCTTATGCCCGCGGCGACGTCTATCACAGCAATGATTCCGGGCTGACCGACATTGCTTTCTACCGCGGCGAGGACGGCTGGCACGCGCGCGCGATCGGCGCGCTGGCGGCCGACGTTCGCTGGCCGCTGATCGGTCCGCTGTTCGGTGGCACGCAGCGCCTCGTTCCGCGAGTCCAGCTCGTGCTCACTCCGCCGACCGAGAACCTGTCCATCCCCAACGAGGATGCGCGCGCGGTCGATCTGGAGGACAGCAATCTGTTCGCGCTCAATCGCTTCCCCGGCTACGATCGGTGGGAGGACGGCTCGCGCATCACCTACGGCGCCGAATGGTTTCTCGATCGCCCCAATTGGTCGGTGCAAAGCGTGGTCGGCCAGAGCTTCCGCCTGACCCGTAGCCCAAGCCTGTTCCCCGACGGTACCGGCCTCACCGACCGCTTGTCGGACATCGTCGGGCGGACCCGGCTGCGGTTCGGGCGACTGATCGACGTCACCCACCGCTACCGCGTCGACAAGGATAATCTAGCGGTGCGCCGCAACGAGCTCGACCTTACCGTCGGCAGCGAGCAAAGCTATGTCCAGCTTGGCTATCTGCGGCTCGACCGCAACATCAGCCCCGAGATCGAGGACCTCCGCGACAAGGAGGAGCTACGGCTTGCCGGGCGGGTCAAATTCCTCAATTATTGGTCGCTGTTCGCGGCTACCGTGTTCGACCTCACCGACAAGCAGGAAGATCCCCTCGGTGAAGCCGATGGCTTCGAGCCGGTGCGGCTGCGCGTCGGCCTCAATTATGAGGATGAATGCCTGGACCTTGGCGTGTCGTGGAAGCGCGACTATGAACGTATCGGCGACTTCCGCACTGGCAGCACTCTCTCCTTCAACATTTCGTTCAAGGGGCTCGGCCGCTAAGGTGGCGTTCAGCGGGCTGGGGATAACCGCTTCACTCATATTTGGTTGGACTTTAAGGGATTTTCGAGTGGGCATTGCAAAGACCAACATGATTCATGGCAAGCGCAAGCTGATGCTGCTCGCCTCGTTCGGTGTGATCGCCGCCGGCGCCGCGGTGGCGCAGGAAGCGGCTCAGATCGACAGCACTGCAGCGCTGCGGCTGCCCGAAAAAGTGGTGGTCTATGGCGCGCCGCTGCCGTCGGTGGTCAAGGCTACCGCGATCGTCAACGGCGAAGTCATCACTCAGACCGACATCGATCAGCGCATCGCGCTCTTGACCATCTCCAGCGGCGAGACAGTGGCGCCCGCGGAGCTCGAACGGCTTCGCCAGCAGGTGCTGCGCAACCTGATCGACGAAACGCTGCAAATCCAGGCCGCCAAGGTCAAGGAGATCACTGTCACTCCCGCCGATATCGACCGTACCGTGGTGCGCGTCGCCGGCAATGTGAAGCAGACGCCGGAACAGATGGCGGCCTATCTCGCCTCCAATGGCTCCTCGATCCGCTCCATCCGCCGCCAGATCGAAGGCGAAATCGCCTGGCGCCGCCTGCAAAGCGCGACGATCGAGACTGGCGTCAGCGTCGGCGACGAGGAGGTCAAGGCGGTCATCGAGAAGCTCGAAGCGGCCAAGGGCACCGAGGAATTTCGCATCGGCGAGATATTCCTCCCCGCCAATGCCGGCAATCGCGCCGAAGTCCTTGCCAACGCGCAGAAAATCACCGCCGCCTTGCAGCAAGGTGCCTCTTTCCCCGGCTATGCCCGGCAATATTCGGAAGCCTCGACCGCAGCGGTCGGCGGCGACCTTGGCTGGGTCCGCCCGGAGCAATTGCCCGATCCGATCGCGGCCGCGGTGCGCTCGATGAACACCAACGCGCTGTCGCCGCCGCTCGAAATCCCGGGCGGCTATTCGATCGTCGCGGTGCTCGACAAGCGCAAGGTGCTGACCGCCGATCCGCGGGCAGCGGTGCTGAACTTGAAGCAGGTGTCGATCAAATTTCCCACCGGAACCGTCGCTTCGACCGTCAATGAGAAGGTCGCCCGCTTCGGCACCGCGGCCCAGAATGTCGGCGGCTGCGGTGGGGCGGAAAAACTCGCCGCCGATTTCGGCGGCGAAGTGGTCCAGTCCGATGAGGTCCAGATGCGCGAATTGCCGGCCGCGCTTCAGGACATGATGTTGCCGATGCAGGTCGGCCAGGCGACCCCGCCGTTCGGCTCGCTCGAAGAGGGCGTGCGCGTGCTGGTGTTGTGCGGGCGCGATGAGGTCGATGCGACCGCACCGACCTTCGACCAGGTCTACAACCGCCTGAACGAGGAGCGCGTCAACCTGCGCGCGCGCCGCTACCTGCGCGATCTGCGCCGCGATGCGGTGATCGATTTCCGCTAGGGTATGACAGCACTGCCACTCGCCGTATCGCTCGGCGATCCCGCGGGGATCGGGCCCGAGGTCGTCGGCAAATGCTGGGATCATCGCGGGCAGTTCGGCCTGCCGCCGTTCGTGGCGGTCGGGGACCCGCGCAGCCTTGCCTCCGTGTGGGACGGGCCGGTGGTGATGATCGACAATCCAAGCGAGGTCGACAGCGCGTTCGACGTGGGCCTGCCTTTGTGGCCGATCGCCGCCGGGAATAGCGATGTCCCTGGCTGCCCCAGCGTGGCCGGGGCGCATTGCTCGCTCGACGCGCTCGAGCTTGCGGTCGGGCTGGCGCGCTCGGGCGCGGCGTCGGCGGTGGTCACTGGTCCGGTGTCGAAGCAACAGCTTTACCGAATCGGATTCGCTCATCCCGGCCAGACGGAGTTCGTCGCCGAGCGCTGCGGCGTCTCGCCGGCCAATGTCGCGATGATGCTAGCCGGGCCGACCCTGCGCACAGTCCCCGTCACCACCCATCTGCCGCTGGCCGACGTTGCGGGGACGCTCAGCGTGTCGCTGATCGAGGCCCGCGGCCGCGCCGCCTTGCGCGGGCTCCAGCGCAGCTTCGGCATTGCCGAGCCGAGGCTCGCGGTCGCGGGGCTGAACCCCCATGCCGGCGAAAATGGCGCGCTCGGCCGCGAGGAGATCGAGCTGATTATCCCGGCGATCGAGTCGCTTCGGGCCGAGGGGTGGCACGTCACCGGCCCCCACCCTGCCGACACCATGTTTCATGCCGCCGCCCGGGCGCGCTACGACGCGGCGCTGTGCATGTATCACGACCAGGCGCTGATCCCGCTGAAGGCGCTGCATTTCGAGGATGGGGTCAACATCACCCTGGGCCTGCCGATCGTCCGCACCGCGCCGGACCATGGCACCGCCTTCGATATCGCGGGCGCCGACCGCGCCGACCCGCGCGCCATGGCCGCCGCGATCCGCCAGGCCGAAACCAGCGCCGCCTACCGCGTCACTTGCCGCGGGTGAGCGACGCGCCCGAGCCGCTGCGGGAAATCATCGCGCGGCACGGCCTATCGGCGTCCAAGGCGCTGGGACAGAATTTCATCCTCGACCGCCACTTGCTCGCACGGATCGCCGCCATCCCCGGCGTTGGTCCCGGCGACCGCGTCTATGAGGTCGGCCCCGGCCCCGGCGGCCTGACCCGCGCCTTGCTCGACACCGGCGCGAGCGTGGTCGCCGTCGAGCGCGACCGCCGCTGTCTCCCGGCGCTGGCCGAGCTGGAGGATTCATTTCGCGGCAAGCTGACACTGATCGAAGGCGATGCGATGGAGGTCGACGAGCGCGCGGTCGTCGGCGACGGCGCGCATATCGTCGCCAACCTGCCGTATAATGTCGGCACCGCGCTGCTGCTGCGCTGGCTCGCCGGGCCATGGCCGCCATGGTGGCGCTCGCTGACCCTGATGTTCCAGCGCGAGGTGGCCGAGCGGATCGTCGCTCGTGCCGACGGCGACCATTATGGCCGGCTGGCGATCGCGGCGCAGTGGCGCAGCGAAGCGCGAATTGCGCTGCCCGTCCACCGCAGCGCCTTCACCCCGCCGCCCAAGGTCGCCTCGGCGGTGGTCCATCTGCGACCCGCGGCCGAACCGTCCGGAATTGACCCGTCGACGCTCGAGCGCATCACCGCGGCGGCCTTCGGCCAGCGACGCAAGATGCTTCGTCAAAGTCTCAAGGGAGTGCCGGGCGCGCTCGACGCCCTGGCCGCGCTCGGTATCGATGCTTCGCGCCGCGCCGAAACGCTCACGGTCGCCGACTTCGTCAATCTGGCAAGGATATTGAGCAAAGCCCGTTCGTCCTGAGCGAAGCGCGCAGCGCGTAGTCGAAGGGCGCTTGGCAAGCCTGTCACGCAAGCGCCCTTCGACTTCGCTCGGGACGAACGGCTGTTTGGTATCTCGCCTAATTGACCTTCTTGGTCGCGGGCGTGCTCACCGCCGCCATTGCCGGACCGCGCGCGATGGTCGCGCCAAGCACCGTCAGTTGCGGACATCCGGTGGTGCACAATTTCTGCAGCTTGGCGAGATTCTGCTTCGCCCGCGGTACCGCGCCCAGCTCGACCATCGCCTCGCCCTGCACCGCGATCGCGTCACGATCGTTGGGCTCGAGCGCCAGTGCCTTGTTGGTCAGGCGGATCGCCTGGCCGAACAGCCGCTGTTTAATCGCCACCCGCGCCATGGTGACGAAGGCGGCGCGGTTGCGCGGATCGACGATCAGCGCGGTTTCGAGCGCGTCGTCGGCGGCAATCAAATTGCCGGCGGCAAGCGCGGCCTGTCCCTTCTTGAGCATTTCAACCGATTGCGGCGCGAGCTGGTCGTCGGGCCTCTGCCCGTGAACCGACACCGCGATCGTCGAAGTGGCAAGGCCGAGCATCAACACGAGGGGACTGAACCGCATCATAATCTCCAACCAGTCGCGCTGCCCTAACACGGAGCCACGAACCGCGCGACGAAAAATCCGTCGGTGGCGTCATGCCCGGGGGTCAGGAGACGTCCCGGCCCATCGGCTCGACCACCGTCGAATTGGGCATCCTGCATGGTCCAAGATGAATGGCGCCCTAAGAAGTTCCGCGCCTGCCCGGCGCCTTCGCGGGCCAGTAGCGAGCAGACCGCGTAAACCAGCACGCCGCCGGGGCGGACCAGCGGCACGGCCAGGTCGAGCAGCCGCTCCTGCAGCCGGATCACCCGATCGAGGCGCTCGGGGGTCAGCCGCCAGCGACCCTCCGGATTGCGTCGCCACGTTCCCGACCCGCTGCACGGCGCGTCGACCAGCACCAAGCCCGCCTTGCCGGCAAGGTCAGCGAGCATCGCGCCCTCGCGCCCGGCGTCGATCAAGCGCGTGGAGATGATTGCCCCCGCCCGCGCCGCTCGCGGTGCGAGCTGCGACAGCCGCGCGCGGTTGGTGTCGCAGGCGATGATCGTCGCTTTCGGTGCGGCGGCCGCAAGCGCCAGCGCCTTTCCGCCCGCTCCGGCGCACAGATCGACTAGCGTCTCGTCGGCCTTCGCCGCGCACGCGAGCGCGATGAGCTGGCTGCCCTCATCCTGGACCTCGACCAACCCGTCGGTGAATTCGGGGCGGTCGTCGACTTTGCTGTCGGCCGGCAGGCGCAACCCCCACGGGCTGATCCCGGTCGCAGCTGCCTCGGGAAATGCCGACGCCATGGCGTCACGCTCGGTCCGCGCGACATTGACGCGCAGGTCGAGCGGTGCGCGCTCGAGCAGCGCCGGCCACTCGTCGGGCGTGACCAGCGGCGACAGTTCGCGCTCGATCCAGCGCGGGAGCAGCGAAGCCTCGGCGCCTGCTTCACTTTCACCACGTGCCGCGGGGCCGTGGGGCGATCCGTCGAACGCCAAATCGGCATCCTCGTCGCCCAGTCCCAGCATCGCCGCGCGCCCGCTTTCCGGCCGCTCGCCCGAGCGGCGGATCGCGCGGAACACCAGCTCGCGCACCGCGCGGCGGTCCTTCGACCCGGCGTAGCGGCGGGTCTTGAAATAGCGCTGGACGAGCGCGTCGGCGGGCGGCCCGTCGTCTCGCGCCGAAGCAATCACCTGGTCGAGGAT
>JALYQH010000045.1 GCA_030855945.1 Pseudomonadota bacterium
CTCGACGACGCCACCTTCCTCGACAAGCAGTACACGCTGTGGGGCATTGTCGAGAGCGGGATGGAGAATGTCGACAAGCTCCCCAAGGGCGAACCGCCGCGCGAGCCCGGCAGCATCGTCAAGGCGACGGTGGCCTGACACCGGTTGCCCTCATTACCGGCGCGTCAGCCGGGCTTGGCGTCGATTTCGCGCGGCAGTTGGCGGCGAAGGGCCACCGGCTGGTCCTCGTCGCGCGGCGCAAGGAGCGGCTCGACGCGCTTACCGCCGAGCTTGGCAATGCGCGGAGCGTCGCGCTCGATCTTGGCGAGGCGGGCGCGGCCGAGCGGCTGATGGCCGACCTCGCGGCGCATGGCGAGCAGGTCGACCTGCTGATCAACAATGCCGGCTTCGGGCTCGCCGGGCGCTTTGCCGAACTCGACGGCAAGCGGCAGCGGGCGATGATCGACCTCAATTGCGGCGCGCTGACCGAGCTCGCCCATGCGGTCCTTCCCGGCATGATCGAGCGCAAATCTGGCGCGATCCTCAATGTCGCCTCGACCGCCGCCTTTCAGGCGGGCCCCGGCATGGCCGTCTATTTCGCGACCAAGGCCTATGTGCTGTCGTTCAGCGAAGCGCTTCACGAAGAGGTCCGCCACCACGGCGTGACCGTCACCGCGCTATGCCCCGGCCCGACCGCGACCGAGTTCGGCGAGGTCGCCGGCTGGCGCGGAAGCGCGCTGATCGACAAGCTCTCGGCCGGATCCGGCGATGTGGTCCGCGCAGGCCTCGCCGCACTCGACAAGCGCCGCGCGGTCGCCATCCCCGGCCTGGTCAACAAGGTCGGCGCCCAAGGCCACCGCCTCCTGCCGCGCGCGCTGCTCAGGAGAATCGCCGGCTCGATCAAGCTCTAGTCCGGTCGGCGGGCGGCGCCCCTTTTTTTGGCTGCCCATCTTCCCACATTGAACCGACACGCCGCCGCGCCGTTTCCAATTGCGCGTGAGGCCCGTTTTTCACTGATCAAGGATTTCGAATGGCGGATGCCGAGACGATGACGCGCAAGGTGCAGGTCGCCAACCTTCCCCCCGCCGACAGCGGGCGCGGGGTGGCGCGGCTGCCGGTCAAGCTGATGGCCGAAATGGGCCTCACCGAGGGCGACGTCATCGAAATCGCCGGAAAGCGCACGACGGCGGCGCGCGCGATTCGCCCTTACGGCGAGGATGAGGGGCTCGACATCATCCGCCTCGACGGGCTGCAGCGCGCCAATGCGGGGGTCGGATCTGGCGATTTCGTCGAGGTGCGCAAGGCGGTGTCGAAACCCGCCACGCGCGTCGTCTTCGCCCCGGCGCAGAACAATGTCCGCCTCCAGGGCTCGGCCGACGCCCTCCAGCGCAGCTTCGAAGGCCGGCCGTTCACCGAAGGCGATACCGTCGCCACCGCCGGCCACCAGCGGGTAAACGCCGACATGCCCGACCATATCCGGCAATTGCTCAACGCCCCCGCGTTCGCGCTCCAGGAAGTGCGGCTGACGGTGGTGTCCGCGACCCCGCGCGGGATCGTCCACATCGACTCCGGCACCGTCGTTGAGCTGCTCACCGAATATAGCGAGAAAGCCGGCGAGCGCCGCGCCGACGTCACCTATGACGACCTCGGCGGCATGCGCGCCACGATCGACGCGCTGCGCGAGATGGTCGAGCTGCCGCTGCGGCATCCCGAGCTGTTCCAGCGGCTCGGCGTCGACCCGCCCAAGGGGGTGCTGCTCCACGGCCCGCCCGGCACCGGCAAGACCCGGCTGGCGCGGGCCGTCGCCAATGAAAGCGAAGCGAAATTCTTCCACATCGCCGGCCCCGAGGTGATGGGGTCGGCCTATGGCGAGTCCGAGAAGAAGCTGCGCGAACTATTCGAGGAAGCCGCCAAGAGCGTCCCCTCGATCATCTTCATCGACGAGATCGACTCGATCGCGCCCAAGCGCGGCCAGGTTTCGGGCGAGGCCGAAAAGCGGCTCGTCGCGCAGCTGCTGACGCTGATGGACGGCATCGAGCCGCGTCAGAACCTCGTCGTCATCGCCGCCACCAACCGCCCCGAGGCGATCGACGAGGCGCTTCGCCGGCCCGGCCGCTTCGACCGCGAGATCGTCGTCGGCGTTCCCGACGAGACCGGTCGGCGCGAAATCCTCGGCATCCACACGCGCGGCATGCCGCTCACCGACGGAGTCGATCTCGACGAGTTGGCGCGGCGCACCTACGGCTTCGTCGGCGCCGATCTCGCCGCGCTGACCCGCGAGGCCGCGCTCGAGGCGGTGCGGCGGATCATGCCCAAGATCGACCTTGCCGAACCGACCATTCCGACCGAAATCCTCGACGCTTTGTCGGTCGACACCGCGGATTTCGAGAACGCGCTCAAACGCGTCCAGCCCTCGGCGATGCGCGAGGTAATGGTCCAGGTGCCCAACGTCAGCTGGGACGATGTCGGCGGCTTGGGCAAGGCGCGCGACAAGCTCCGCGAGGGGATCGAACTGCCGCTCAAACACCCCGCGGCCTTCCACCGGCTCGGCATCCGCCCGGCCAAGGGCTTCCTGCTCTACGGCCCACCCGGCACCGGCAAGACCCTGCTCGCCAAGGCGACCGCGCGCGAAAGCGAGGCCAATTTCATCGCCGTCAAATCGAGCGACCTGCTCAGCAAATGGTACGGCGAAAGCGAGCAGCAGATCGCGCGCCTGTTCTCGCGCGCCCGCCAGGTCGCGCCGACGGTGATCTTCATCGACGAGCTCGACAGCCTCGTCCCGGCGCGCGGCGGCGGCATGGGCGAGCCGCAGGTTACCGAGCGGGTCGTCAACACCATCCTCGCGGAGATGGACGGGCTCGAGGAGCTCAACAACGTCGTGCTCATCGGCGCCACCAACCGGCCCAATCTGATCGATCCGGCGCTGCTCCGCCCCGGCCGGTTCGACGAGCTCATCTATGTCGGCACGCCGGACGAGGGTGGCCGCCGCCAGATTTTGGGCATTCACACCGGCGGGATGCCGCTGGCCAAGGACGTCGATCTCGACGCCCTCGCCGCGCGGACCGAGCGGTTCACCGGTGCCGATCTTGAGGATCTGACTCGCCGGGCCGGCCTCACCGCACTTCGTCGCGGGCTTGACAGCGCCGAAGTGACGATGGCTGATTTCGAGGCCGCGCTGACCGAAACCCGTGCGTCGGTGACCGACGAAATGCTCGCCGATTATGAGCGCATCCAGGACACGCTCAAGTCGGACGCGGTCCGCCCGGTCGGCGGAATCGGCTTCGTCTTTCCGGGGATGCTCCAGCCCAAGGCTCCGGCCCCCGGCGGTCCGGCGCCCAAGCCGACCGAACCCTAGGCCGACCGCGATACGGTCAGGCGACGCCGGCCCCATGGCACCAGCGCGATCAGCAGCGCCGCCGAAAGCGCGAACGGCCAGTGCGGGTCGATCGCGTAGAGGGCCATGCCGATCGTCGGCGCGGCAACGAAGCTGATGCCGTTGGCGGCGGTGATCACCCCCGCCACGCCGCCCTGCTCGGCGAGCGGCACCGCCAGGCTGGCGCCGGCGGTGAATCCCGGGCGGGTGAAACCGAATCCGATCGAGGCGATGCCGAAGCCGAGCACCAGCCCGTAAAGATCGCTCGCCATCATGGTCATCAGCGTGCCCGCCGCGGCGATCAGCGCGCCCCACAGGATCAGCGCGCGCGGGCCGAGCCCGAGCTTGGGGATCAGCCCCCATTGCGCCGCGAGGGTCGCCGCGGCTCCCGCCATCATCACGATCGCAATCGAGGTTTCAGACCCGCGCGGCTCGAGCCCGAGCCGGTCGATCACGAAGAAGCCGAGGCAGGTCAGCACCGCCGCCT
This sequence comes from Pseudomonadota bacterium, assembly GCA_030855945.1. GTDB lineage: Bacteria > Pseudomonadota > Alphaproteobacteria > Sphingomonadales > Sphingomonadaceae > Sphingomicrobium. The sequence goes on from JALYQH010000045.1 coordinate 3,840, forward strand.
GGGCATGGCCGGCGATCACCCCGGCGACGATCCAGTCGCGAATCCGCCGGTCGTTCCACTTGAGCCGCGCCATCCGCGGCGCGGTCGAGGCGACCACGCTTGCCCCGGTCGGCGACGAAGCGAGCGAGGGGTAGCTCATCGCCGCGCCATGCCCGCGCCGCGCGCCGTGGCGCGGCTTGCTGTCGTCGGGCAGCCAGATGAGGATCGCGACGAACACCAATATGGCGATCAGCGCGAACGCGAACAAAGGTCCCGGCAGGCCGATGAACGGCAGCACGAACAAGGGGGCCATCGCCGGCCCGATAATCGTCCCCAGTCCAAAGCTCGACGACAGCGCCGACAGCGCCCCGACCCGCGCCGTGCGCCGCGTGCGCGAGGCGAGATAGGCCTGGGTCGCGCTCGGCGTGGCGCAGCCGAGCCCGCCGTAGATCGCCCGCGCCAGCGCGAACAGGATGAAGGTCAGCGCGCCGGAAATCGCACCCCTGAGGCCATAGACCAGCGCAATCCCGCACAGGGTCATCGACACGATGAACCCGCCGAGCCCAAGCAGGGTCAGCGCCTTGCGCCCGCGCCGGTCGCTCATCCGCGCCCAATATGGCGCGAAGGCGACCCACAGCACCGCCGAGGACGTGTAAGCGATCGCCACCCACAGGTCGGCGATTCCGATTTCACGGCCGATCGCCGGCATGACCGATTGCAGCGCGGTATTGCCCGCCGCCGCAACCAGCATCGCCGCGAACAACAAAAGGAAATGCGGGGTGGTGAGCGCGCTTCCGGCGACGCGTTGGCGGGGGGCGGTCGATGGCATCGCGCCTCCTAACCCCGCCGGGCCGAGTCGGATAGGCGTCGGGTTTGGAGAGCCTGATTCACGATCGCGGCGAACGCATCCGGCGTTCGCCTGACCGATCACGTTCCGGAACGCCTTGCCAAGCCGTTCGTCTTTTGCGAACGCACCCATTCGACTTTTCCCCGGAGCCCGTCTTGAACGCCACCAGAGCCCGCCATCTCAAGGGCCAGCGCCGCCGCGAACGCCGGGCCGCCAATCCGCGCTGGCAGTTCCTGCGCGGCTTCCTCAAGAATCCGGTGATGGTCGGATCGGTGATTCCGTCGAGCAAGATATTGATCGACAAGATGCTCGACCCCGTCGATTGGGACGCCACCCGGCTATTCGTCGAATATGGACCGGGCGTCGGCACCTTTACCCGTCCGATCCTCGAGCGGCTCGGCCCCGACGCCAAATTGATCGCGATCGACACCAGCGCCGACTTCATCGACTATCTGAAGCGGGACATCGACGATCCGCGGCTGATCGCAGTCACCGGATCGGCCGCCGATGTCGAACGGATCGGCGCCGCGCACGGCTTCGACCATGCCGATTATGTGCTTTCGGGGCTGCCCTTCTCGACCCTTCCGCCCGGTATCGGCGACGCCATCGGCGCGGCCACGGCGCGCGTCATCCGCTCGGGCGGGGCTTTTCTGATCTACCAGTTCAGCCCCAAGGTGCGCGACTTCATTGCCCCCTTCTTCGAGCGCATCGAACGCGGCTTCGAATGGCGCAACGTGCCCCCGGCGACGCTATTCTGGGCCTACCGCGAAACCGCCGAGGCGGCCGAATAAGCGCTTTCGTAAAGCGAAGTCACAAAGACTTACCCGATTCCGAGATTGAGGCGCCGCGTCACCGTATAGTCGGCGCTGCTCACGAGAAAAAAGCTCAGCGCCCAGCGCAAGCGATTGAACCAGGTCGAGCGTTTCTTGTACAATTCGGGCGTGATCGGCGTGCTGTCCGCGCGCTCCTGCTCGAAATAGGCCCGCATCATCGCCGCGAAGGCGGGGTCGTCGACCCGCAGCATCATCTCGAGGTTGAGATAGAGGCTGCGAATGTCGAAATTGGACGATCCGATGTGAACCACGTCGTCGAGCACGACCAGCTTGGAGTGGAGCTTGGTCGGGGCATATTCGAAAATCTCGACGCCGCGCCTGAGCAGCCGCCGATAGGTGTGGCGAGCAGCCGAAATGGTCGCATTATTATCGGATTTGGCCGCGGTGATGATCTGCGCCCGTCCCTTCGCCCCGGCGCGGCCGATGCGGCGAAGCATTGCTCCGGTCGGCGAGAAATAAGCCGCGATCATCGCCACATCGTCGCAAATCAGCAGGTCGCGGCAGGTCGCGCTCGCCCATGGCGACAGGCCGCGCGTCGGTCCGCCATAGGTCCATTGCAGCGCGCCGTGGGTTTCGCTGTGGCGATGAATGATGCGATTGAGCGCGCGAATCTTGCCGCGCTTCGTCATCGCCCATGCAAGCAACTCGTCGAAATAAGGCGCCAACCGCGCGGCCGCCGGGCCGTCGAGCATCAACCCGAGATCGCGCCACGCGCCCTCGGCCTCGGTCCCGAAATAACTGTCCTCGATATTGAATCCACCGATCAGCACTCGCTCCTCATCGGCGAGCGCGAGCTTCTGATGATTGCGGATCAGATAGCGCCGGCCAAGCGTCGGATGAAAGCGGCAGAAGCGCAGGCCCTTGGCGATCAGCCCGTCGAAATACGTGTCTTTCGCCGCGAAGCCGAAGCCGTCGACGAGCAGCCCCACATCGACTCCGCGATCGAGCGCGCGCTCCAGCGCGTCGCGCACCTGCCCGCCGCTGAGGTCGCCGCGATAGATATAATAGAGCAAACGCAGCGAGCGCTGGGCGCCGTCGATCAGCCCGAGCAACGCCTTGAGCCGAGCCGGGCCCTCGGTGATCGGAGTCAGCCGGTTGTCTTCGATGACGACGGAGTTGGAGACGTGGGCGGCGGCATTCATGTGCAAGCGTCTTGGAGGGGCGCGGCGGCGCTGGCAAGCGAGTGCTTCCCGTCTTTCGATTGACTTCGGCGGGTCCGCACCCTATCTCGCGCGCATCCCATATTCCCTTATTGCGGTAGAGCGGAGCGACGATGGCGCGCGTTACGGTCGAAGATTGTGTCGACAAGATTCCCAACCGGTTTGACCTCGTCCTGGCGGCGGCGCAGCGCGCCCGCCAGATTTCGGGCGGAGCCGACCTCACCATCGACCGCGACCGCGACAAGAATCCGGTCGTTGCGCTGCGCGAGATCGCCGAGCAGACGGTCAAGCCAAAGCATCTTGAGGAGGCGATCGTCTCCAACCTGCAAAAGGTTCGAGTCGACGAGGAAGATGAGACCGACGAGTTGGCCTCGCTGAGCGAGTCGGCCGAGGCGCTTCGCCTGACCGCCGCCGCCCCGCCGCGTCCGACCCCGTCAGGCGGCGACTACGAATAATCTTTCCCCCTCCCTTGAAAGGGAGGGAAGACTCAGCCCAAATCGCCGCGTCTGGCGGTCGCGCCGGTTGCACGGTCGATCCACATCAGCTCGTTAAGGGTCAATTCGCGCCCGTCTTCGGCCATCACTCGAACCCGCCTCACCGGCTTCCCGTCGCGCTGGTCGGCAAGCTGGATGTCGTGATGGCCATGGCCCCAATCCTCGCCCCATTGGCGAAGCGCGAGCACCACCGGCAATAAGGCCTCGCCCTTGTCGGTCAGCGAATAGACCACCTTGCGCCGGTCGACGCGATCGGCCGAGCGCGCCAATATCCCGCCTTCGACCATTCGCGCCAGGCGGTTGGAGAGAATGTTGCGCGCGATGCCAAGCCCGGCCTGAAACTGCTCGAAATGCTGAAGGCCGTTGAGCGCGCCGCGCAGGATGAGGAATGCCCATTTCTCGCCGATCAGCTCAATCGCCTGCGGCAGCGGGCAGCGCAATGCCGCGGCCTTGAAGGCGTGGATGTCAGGCGGGGGTGAACTCACAGGGACGCGGCCGCTCCTCTCTCTCGGCTTTGTGACACAGGCGGGAATGAAATAACAGTTGCGCAATGAAACGGGATTTGGCAATTAGGTTGCATCGAACAACTTGATTTGGAGTCCTCACCATGACCCGGATTTTCGCCGCCGCCGTCGTCGCATCCACCCTCGTCGTGCCGGCCATCGCCAATGCCGCGAGCTATTCGGCAAGGCCCGTCGCCCCGGTCACCGACAAGCGGATCATCGCCCGCGACATCAGCTGGTCATGTGGCGCCGCCGGCTGCCGCGGCGTCACCGAAACCAGCCGTCCGCTGGTATTGTGCCAGGGTCTCGCCAAGCAGGCCGGCCGCCTCGAAAGCTTCGCCGTCGACGGCCGTGCGCTGGCCGCCGCCGATCTCGACAAGTGCAACACGGCGGCCCGCGACGGCCGCGCACCAGCGCTCCCGCGCGCAAACTGAATTTGCTCGATCAGTCGGTGCCGGCCCGAGCGGGCTTCAACAGAATAGAGTTCCTCCCCCGAGGAATCCCCAGCGGCGGCACGCACGCCTGCGGGACTAGGCCGGGCCGCTCGCCCAGCGCCCGGCCTTTTTTTGCGCTTGCGAAGAGGGCGGCAAAGGCCACATTGGGAAAGTGCTCAGACAGTATGAACTTGTCGAGAAGATCCGCGCCTACGATCCCGATGCGGACGAAGGCCTGATCAACCGCGCCTACGTCTTCTCGATGAAGGCGCATGGCGCGCAGGTTCGCGCCTCTGGCGACCCATATTTCAGCCACCCGATCGAGGTTGCGGGTATCCTCACCGATCTCAAGCTCGACGACGAGACGATCGTCACCGCGATCCTCCACGACACCATCGAGGACACCGTCGCGACCCCGGAGCAGATCGAGAAACTGTTCGGCGCCAACGTTGCCCGGCTGGTCGACGGGGTGACCAAGCTCAGCAAGATCGAGGCTCAGTCGGAGAATGAGCGCGCCGCCGAAAATCTGCGCAAATTCCTACTCGCGCTTTCCGACGACATCCGCGTGCTTCTGGTCAAGCTCGCCGACCGCCTCCACAATATGCGTACGCTTCATCACGTGCCGTCGGAGGACAAGCGCCGCCGCATCGCCCGTGAGACGATGGATATCTATGCCCCGCTCGCCGAGCGGATCGGCATGTATGAAATCATGAACGAGATGCAGGGGCTCGCCTTCCAGGAGCTCGAGCCCGACGCATTCGCCTCGATCACCCGCCGCCTCGAGCAACTCCACGAAGCCGGCGGCGACCTCGTCAGCCGGATCGGTCTCGGTCTCCAGCTCCACCTTGCCGACCATGGCCTCGAGGCCGACGTCATGGGCCGCGAGAAGCATCCCTACTCGATCTGGAAGAAGATGGCCGAGCGGCACATCAGCTTCGAGCAATTGTCCGACGTGATGGCGTTCCGCGTGATCGTCTCATCGACCGACGATTGCTACCGCGCGCTTGGCCTTATCCACCAGCGCTGGCCGATGGTCCCCGGGCGCTACAAGGATTATATCTCGACCCCAAAGCGCAATGGCTACCGCAGTCTGCACAGCTCGGTCATTCACGATTCGAAGACCCGCATCGAAATCCAGATCCGCGACAGTTCGATGCACGCCCAGGCCGAGCGCGGGCTTGCCGCCCACTGGGCCTATAAGGAAGGCCGGCCGGTCGACGACGTCAAGGTGCCGTGGATCAGTGACCTCGTCGAAATCCTCGATCATGCCGCCTCACCCGAGGAACTGCTCGAGCACACGCGGATGGCGATGTACCAGGATCGCATCTTCGCCTTCACCCCAAAGGGCGAGCTGATCCAGCTGCCGAAGGGCGCGACTTCGGTCGATTTCGCTTATGCGGTCCACACCGACCTTGGCGATCAGACCGTCGGGGCAAAGGTCAACGGCCGCGTCGTGCCGCTGCGCACCATCCTCGACAATGGCGATCAGGTCGAAATCCTCGCCTCGGGCGCCCAGCACCCCCAGCCGTCATGGCTGCGCTTCGTCGTCACCGGCAAGGCCCGCGCCGGCATTCGCCGCTTCGTCCGCCACAAGGAACGCGACGAGACGATCGAGCTCGGCCGCAAGATTTACGACGAAATTGTCGCCCGTCTCCCAGCCCCGCTCGGCGCGGATGCCCTCAAGCGCGCGGTCAAGTCATTGAAGCTCGAAGACGCCGATTCGCTGATGATCCGCATCGCGCGGCGCTCGGTCAGCGATGTCGAGCTGATGGAGGCGCTGATGCCGGGCTCGGCCGGCGGCGACGTCGCGCCGCGCCCGCTCGGCCAGCGCACCGCAATCTCCATCAAGGGACTGACTCCCGGCGTCGCCTTCGACCTCGCCGCTTGCTGCCATCCGATCCCCGGCGACCGCATCGTCGGGCTCCGGCGCGAGGATGAGGGGATCGAGGTCCATGTCATCGGTTGCGACAAGCTCGCCAGCGGAGTCGATGCCGACTGGCTCGATTTGGCTTGGGGCGACGGGTCGGACGGCGGCACCGCTCGGCTGACCGTCATCCTGCGCGACGTCGCCGGGGCTCTTGGTGAGATGGCGGGGATCCTTGGTCAGAAGGGCGCCAACATCGTCAACTTAGGGCTCGTCCACCGCGATGGCAGCTTCCACACCTTCCACGTCGACGTCGAAGTCCACGACCTCGCCCACCTCCACTCGCTGACCGCCGCCCTGCGATCGGCCGACGGGGTCAGCCAGATCGAGCGGGTGTAGTCTTTGTTGGAGTGCGGCACCGGGCTTACTAGCGAAAATCATCCTCCCCGTGGCGGCGGCTTGCGGATCGCGTCGGCGCCGCCGGAGGCGAGCACCGCCAGCGTCACCAGATCCGACGAGCTTGCCGTCATCGGCGCGATCTGCACCGGCAGCGCCATCCCCAGCAGATAGGGGCCAAGCACGCTTTCCCCGCCGAGCGCGCGCATCAGCTTGGCGGAGATATTGGCCGACTGCAGCCCGGGCATGATCAGGATGTTGGCGGGTCCGCTCAATCGGCTGAACGGATAGAATTTGCGCTGCATGTCGTAGCTGAGCGCGACGTCGGGGCCCATCTCGCCCTCATACTCGAAATCGGTCTGGAGCGTGTCGAGCAGCTTC
>JALYQH010000085.1 GCA_030855945.1 Pseudomonadota bacterium
CGAATCTACCGCCGAGTGATAGAAAGTGCGTTCGCTTAGTATTTGTTGAAGTGCGGCCTAGGAAAATTACGCGACCGAACGGTCCCCGGCTTCGGCATTGCGGACCCATGCGAGATAATCATGTTCGGACATCGGGTGGGCAAAGATGAAGCCTTGGACGGTGTCGCAGCCCATCGCGCGCAGGATATCCGCCTGGGCGATATTCTCGACCGCTTCGGCGACGATCTCCGCGCCGACGCCCTTGATCAGTTGGATCACGGCCTGGACCACCACTCGGGCATGGTCGCTGGTGTCGATGTCGGCGATCAGCGACGGGTCGAGCTTGACCCGGTCGAGCGGCATTTCGCGAAGCCGGGCGATGTTCGAATAGCCGGTGCCGAAATCGTCGATCGCGATGGTCGCGCCGTCGGCGCGCAGCGCGGCGATTTCGGCAAGCACCGCCGCCGAGCATTCCATCGCAGCAGTCTCGGTGAACTCAAGCTCGACCAGCGACAGCGGGACCTTGCGCGCGGCAAAAGCGGCGCGCAGCTTGGGGAAGAAATCGGCGCGGTCGAGTTGGCGCGGGCTGATATTGAACGCGATCCGGCGGGCGAGACCTTCCTGCTGCCAGTCGGCGAGCATGGAGGCGACCTCCTCGATAACCCACTCGCCGATCTCGGCGATGATCCCGGTCTGCTCGGCGATCGGGATGAAGCTGTTCGGCTGGCGCAGCCCTTCGCGCGGGTGGTTCCAGCGCAGCAGCGCCTCGCCCCCGGTAATCTCGCCACTGACGAGGCTCAATTGCGGCTGGATAGCGAGCACGAACTCGCCGCGCTGGACCGCCTCGCGAAGCGCAACCTCGGTGTCGATCTTCGCTTGATGCTCGTCGGCAAGCTCGGTCGAGAACAGGCAATATTGGCTCCCGCCGCGATCCTTGGCGCGGTACATTGCGATGTCGGCGGCGCGCATCAGCGTCTCGACGCTCGTGCCGTGATCGGGGCTTAGAGCGACGCCGACCGACGCGCCGATGTCGATGCTGTGACCATGAAGCTCGAACGGCTCGCCGATCGCCAATGTGATCCGGCGCGCAATCCGCTCGGCATCGGCGGCATTGGCAACCCGCGGCACGAAAATCGTGAACTCGTCGCCGGCCAGCCGGGCGAGGATCGGCCGACGGTCGCTATTGTCGCCGATTTCGGCGGCCACCACGACCCTCAGCCGGTTGGCCACCATCACCAGCAGTTGATCCCCGCGCGCATGGCCCAGGCTGTCGTTGACGCTTTTGAAGCGGTCGAGATCGACGAACAGCATCGACGCCATGTCGCCACTCGGCGCCGAACCGATATATTTGTCGGCCTCCGCGCGGAAGTGAAGCCGGTTCGGAAGCGAAGTGACGGGATCGTACATGCCGAGAGCATGGGCATTTTCGATCGAGCTGCGCACTTCGGCGAACAATCCGTCGACCGCGCTGGCCAGCTTGGGCAGGCTATCGCGGACGATGCGCGGGGTCGGACTGGTGAAATCGCCTTGCTCGACCGCCAGCAGCCGGTCGCCGAGCGCGGTCAGCGCGCGCGCGCTTTCGCTGTTCGGCCGTTCCGACGCGATATAACTGATCAGCAGGCAGAAAATGCCGGCCGTGATCGACGCCACGATCTGCCCGTCGAGCTCGGTGACGTAGAGGAAGGCAAGCAGCGAAAAAATGAACGAGGCAAGGCCGGCAGCGCCCGACAGAAGGGCATTGCTGATCTTTTGCGCCGTGCCTTCCCTGTTCGCGGAAATCGATCGTCCCCCTCGCGGATCACCTCGCGCCCCTGGTGCGCGCAACCGTCGCCAGACGTCACCGCTAAACGAACGGAGTTAACAAAGGGTGGAAAGGACCGTCACTTTCGAAGGATAATGTAGAGGCTGCCGCCGCCGCCGTGGCGGCGATGCGCGGGGCGAACCGCGGCGATGCGCGCGGAATGGCGCGACGCGGCAAGCCAGTCGTTCACCGCGGCCCTGATTCGCCCGCGCGCGACCGGCGGCTCGCCTTGCCGTTCATGGCCGGTGATGAACAGCAGCACCCGGTCGCCGGCGGCAATCGAGCGATCGAGCTGCCGGTCGATCGCCTCCCATGCGCGGTCGAGGTTGTGGCCGTGAAGATCGAGCGTCCGGTCAGGCTGGACTTCCCCGGCGCGAAGCCGCCGATCCCAGCCGCCATCAAGGGTTGCGGCCTGGAGCGTCGGCCGTGAGCGGGGAAGAACGGCCATCTGCCGCACCGGCGGCACCCTGCCGCGCGGCGGCCCGGGCACCGGCGGCGCGACCATGGGCTCGGGCGTTACATCGGTTGCTGCGGCATGAAGCGGTTCGCGCGACAAGGGACGGATCGTCGCCGCGACCCGCGACCACAGCGCCTCCTCCTCAGCGGAGAGCTTGCGCACGCGCCGCCGCGCCCTTGGGCAGGAGAATGCGCGCCAGGCCGCTCGCCGACATTCCGCCGGCGATCACTTCGGCCCTGGTGCCCGCGCCCCAGAAGGTGTCGAAGCGGTTCGCGCCCTTGATCGCCCCGCCGGTATCCTGCGCAACCCACAGACCGTTCGCCTCCGGCCGGTCGAGCTGAAGGAAAACTGGTGCGCCGAGCGGCACGAACTTCGGATCGGCGGCGACGGTGCCAAGCGGCGTTACCGGTACGGCAAGGGCGCCGAGCGGACCGGGCCCGGTCAATTCCTTGAAGAAAATATAGCTCAGATTTTCACGCATCAGCGCGCGGCCCTGTTCGGGATTGGCGCGTATCCAGTCGACGATCGCTTTCATCGACGCCCCGCCGGCTGGAAGCAAGTTGCGCTCGCGCAGCAAGCGCCCGATCGCCACATATTCGCGCCCGTTCTGGCCGTCATAGCCGATCCGCATCACCCCGCCGTCGGGCAGCAGCAGCCGCCCCGAGCCCTGAATATGGAGAAAGAACAGCTCGATCGGATCGGCCGCCCAGCCGATTTCGAGCCCGCGCCCGGCAAGCGCGCCATCCTCGATCGCGGCGCGGTCATGATAGAGCACGCATTGCCCCGCCTCATCGATCCGCCCCCTACCCGCGCCGCCATCGGCGCGGGTGCAGCGGATAAGGTCGGGCGGAAGCCGATAGACCGGCGTTTCATAGCCCGCCGCGCGAACCCGCGAACCGCGGATCTCGGGCTCATAGTAACCGGTGGCGAAGGCCGTCCCCTCGCCGACCGTGACCCACTCGAACCGATCACGGAAAAAGGTCGTCGCCGCTCCGGGGGCCACCGTCGCGGCCTCGGCGCACAGCGGCTGCCAGTCGGCCCCGCGGGTGAGGCCGCTCGCGTCGGTTCGCCGGAGCAGCACCGGGCAACTGATGCGGAAAGCGGCAAGCGCGCGCTCTGCCTGCAACGGATCGATCGCCGCCGGTGCGGCGAGCGCGACTCCGGCAAGCAGCGCGGTGGCGGGCGGCGGCGGAACTACGACCACGGGCGCCGGTGCAGGCGTGGGCAGCGGCACAATGACGGGCGGAGGTGTCGGAGGCGCGCGGCTGACGCAGCCCGCCAGCAGCAGGCTCGCTGTCAGCGCGAGGGCGCGAGAACGGACGCTCACTCTTCCTCGTCGGTTTCGACGAGCTGCCAATTGGGGTCGTTGGCGCCGACGTCGCGGCGGAAGGTCCACCGGTCGCGGGTCTGGACCGCGTCCGACAGCGATCCAGCGACGACTTCGCCCTCGGCGTTGCGAGTGACCGCGGCGATGTCGGCTTCGAACCGCACCGTCACCAGCGCCACCTTGCGATCGACTTCGGCGCCCGCGATCACCGCCTGGTCGATGGTCACGAGGCGATTGTCGAGCACCAGACCGTCCTTGGCGCGCTGATCGACCGCGCTTGCGAACGTATCGAACACATGGCCGTCGACATGCGGGCGCATCGCTTCCAAATCGCCCTTCCAGAAGGATTCGAGGATTAGACGATAGGCCGACTGCGCGCCTTCGAGGAAACGCGCGACATCGAAACTGGGGTCGGCGGCGAGTAGGGCGCGCACGCCCGGTCCGGCGGTCGGCAGATAGGCAAGCTCGCCAGCATCGGTGGTGGCCGAAGGGGTCGTCGCGGTCGGCGCGGCGCGGGCTTCGATCCTGGTCTCGGGATCGGCCGGCTTCAGGATCGGCTGTTCGTGGCCGGTGCGCTCGCCGAGCACATTATAGAGCCTGAGCCCGATGAACAGCGCGACCAGCGCGAGGATGACAATGGCAGTCAAGGGTCAGACCTTTTCAAAATGGCGTGGTACGCTGCAGCGCCAATCCAGCCAACATAATGCTCTTAACGCACAGATTCAAAGGTCGCTCCGCCGCGCGGCCTTCGCGCTTCATCCCATTGCACGGCTTAAAGCCGACTGCTAGGCGCGGCGGCAAGCCCCGGCGAACCGCTCGCGCCCTGCCGAAACCCTTGATACAAGTGAAAGATCGCGATCATGGCCGCCTTAGAAAATACCCCCGACAACGCCATCGGCACCGACCAGGACGCAATGCCGCAAGCGGCCGCGATTGCCCAGTATATCAAGGATTTGTCGGCCGAAAATCCCAGCGCCCCGCATGTCTTTCAGTGGCAGTCACAGCCCCAGCTCGACGTCCAGTTCAACGTCAACGTCAACCGGGTCAACGAGGAAGTGCATGAGGTCGTCTTGCGGGTCGAGCTCAAGGCCGCATCGGATCAGGGCGCGCATTTTCTGGTCGACCTGAGCTACGCTGGCCTGTTCGCCCTGCGCAACATTCCCGAAGACGCACTGTCGCCATTCCTGCTGGTCGAAGCGCCGCGCTTGCTGTTCCCCTTCGTTCGCCAGGTCGTCGCCGAAGCGGTTCAGAATCTGGGCTTCCCGCCGGTGCTCCTCGATCCGATCGATTTCGGCAACGCCTACGTCGCCCAATTGCAGGCGGCGGCCGGCGCGAATGGCGCAGCCGAGCAGCCACGGGCCGACGTCGAGCCGGCCGGCAACGCCTGACCGCGGCTGGCCGTCCATGAATATTCTCAAGGCCGGCGGTACAATCGGCGGGCTCACGCTGGTCAGCCGGATCCTCGGCTTCGTCCGGGAAATGATCTTCGCCCGGGTGATGGGGGCGACCGCCGCCGCCGAAGTTTTCATCTGGGCGTTCCAGCTCCCCAACCTGCTTCGCCGCTTGCTTGGCGAAGGCGCCTTCAGCCAGGGCTTCGTGCCCTTGTTCGCACGCCGGATCGGCAAGGACGGCGACCTCAGCGACGCGAAGCAGTTCGCCGAGGAGGTGCAGGCGGTCTTCCTGCCGATCCTGATCGCCATCACCGCCTTGTTCGTCATCGCCATGCCGGCGGTCGTCATTGGGGTAGCGAGCGAAAGCTGGACCGACGATGCCGACAAATTCGCCTTCACCGTATTCCTGACCCGGATCACCTTCCCCTATCTGATCTTCATCAGCCTGGTCTCGCTGTTCAGCGGCATCCTCAACTCCCTGTCGCGGTTCGTCGCAGCCGCGTTCGCTCCGGCTTTGCTCAATCTCGCCCTGGTCGGGGCGCTGTTGCTCGTTCCCCAAGGCGGGCGTGAAACGGCGGTCGCAATGTCCTGGGCGGTGCTCGTCGGCGGCGTGCTTCAACTCGCCATGACCCTCGTCGCAACCCGCCGCGCCGGCCTCACCCTCAAGCTCCTGCCGCCGCGCATGACCCCGCGCGTCAAGGAGCTGCTGATCCTGATCCTTCCGGCGACCATCGGCGCGGGCGGCTATTATATCAGCCAGTTGTTCTACGCTTATTTCGCGACCCGCCTGCCGGAGGGAAGCTTCGTCTATCTGA
>JALYQH010000088.1 GCA_030855945.1 Pseudomonadota bacterium
ACCTGTCGAGCGCGTCCGGACAGCGGCTGCTAAATGCCCGGCTCACCCGAGCGGTTATTGACGTGTGCGGGACGGCGTCCGACGCCGATCTCGCGGGCGGAAATGGAACTCGGCGCTGCCTGCGGGAAACTCGCGAGGTCGCGGCAAGAGAGCGTGACCAGCGGATCGCCGCTGCCTCAACTCGCCCGGTCCTGCTAGCCGCACGCTGAGAAGCCCCCAGGAGGATCGACCGTAGCTGGCGCGGCTGCAGGGCGATCGGCTAAGTGGACGGCATGGACAGCGCGAACCATGTGCTTGCCGCCGAGCCGCTGATTCGGCTGGGCGTGTTTCTCGGCGTGCTGGCGGGGCTGATGGCGTGGGAGTATCTGGCCCCGCGCCGCGCGCTGACGCTCGGGCGGCGGCGGCGGTGGCCGGGAAATGTCGGGGTGGTTGCGATCGATACCGTGCTGGTCAGGATTATATTCCCGGCCGCCGCGGTCGGACTGGCTTTGATCGCCGAGGCCGAGGGCTGGGGCCTGCTCAACATGGTCGCGGTGTCTGAATGGTTTGCGGTCGTCATCGTCATTGTCCTGCTCGACCTGGTCATCTGGACGCAGCATTGGCTGTTTCACCGCGTGCCTTTGCTGTGGCGCCTGCACCGGATGCACCATGCCGACCTCGATATCGACGTGACCACGGGCATCCGCTTCCACCCGGTCGAAATATTGCTGTCGATGGTCATCAAATTGGGGACAGTGGCGCTGCTCGGCGCGCCGGCGCTCGCCGTGATGATTTTCGAAGTGCTGCTCAACGCAACGTCGATGTTCAACCATAGCAATGTGTGGATGCCGGCAGGGGTTGATCGCGTGCTGCGCCGCATCTTGGTCACGCCCGACATGCACCGCGTCCACCATTCGATCGTCGCGCGCGAGACTCATTCGAACTTCGGCTTCAACCTGCCGTGGTGGGACCATCTGTTCGGCACCTATCGCGCGCAGCCGGCGGTGGGGCATGAGCGAATGACGATCGGGCTGCCCGAGTTTCGAGAGCCGACCGAACTTCGCCTCGACCGGATGCTGCTGCAGCCGCTAAGGCAGGGGAGCAGTGGGGAGAAAGCGGAATGAGCGATACGGCACGGAAGGGCGAGTGGGGGCGGCGGCTGTCGTGGCTGGCGCTTGCGCTGAGCGCGGGCGGGCTGGCGGCGGCGCTGATCGCGGCGGCGGGGAGAGGGGCCGATGCGTGGACGTTCGGAACGGGTTTCGCGATCCTGCGCTATGCATTTTACGCGGCGGTCGCCGGCGGGCTCCTGGCAATCGTCGCCTTCTTCGTCGCGCGGAGCGGCGGCGAGCGGACCGGGCGGCTTAACCTGATCGCGCTGGTCATCGCGGCGGCGTTTGGCGTCTATCTGATGAACCAGGTCGCGACGGCAAAAAGCGTTCCGGCGATTCACGACGCGACCACCGACCTTTCCGATGTGCCGATGTTCGAGACGCTGGAGGTGCGCGCCGACAATCTCGAAAATGTGCCCGACGACGGCCGCGCCGAGCTTGCCGCGCTCGATCCGACAAGCCGGTGGAAGGCGATTCACCGCGAGGCCTATGGCGACTTGCGCAGCCTCCGTCTGCCGCTGAGCGTGGCCGAGGCGACGCGGCGCGCCGAGGCGCTTGCTCGCGACCGCGGCTGGGAAGTGGCGAGGGTCGACCCACGGGCCGGGATCGTCGAAGCTACCGCGACGACTCTGTTCTTCCGCTTCAAGGACGATGTGGCGGTGCGCGTTCGACCCGATCCCAAGCGGCCGGGCGGGTCGGTCGTCGATATGCGCTCGATCAGCCGGGTCGGCGGCAGCGACGTGGGCGTCAATGCGGCGCGGATAAAGGCCTTTCTCGCCGACTTGCAGGCCGGATGAGCAGCGTGACGGGCTGGAAAATCGGGGTCATCGGCGGGTCGGGACTTGATGCGATCGACGCGCTCGAGGAGCCGCGCTGGATTACGGTCGACACGCCATGGGGGGCGCCGTCGGACCAGTTGCTGACCGGGCGAATCGGCGCGGTCGAATTTGTGTTCGTGCCGCGACATGGGCGCGGGCACCGGCTGCCACCGTCGGACGTCAATGCGCGCGCCAACGTCGATGCGCTCAAGCGCGCCGGCTGCACGGACGTGATCGCGATTTCGGCGGTCGGATCGCTGCGTGAAGACCTTGCGCCGGGGCAGTTCGTACTGGTCGACCAGTTCATCGACCGGACGTTTGCGCGGCAGAAGAGCTTTTTCGGGCCGGGCATGGTCGCGCATGTGTCGATGGCGGATCCAATCTGCCCGCGCCTGTCGCAATATTGCGCCGACGCCGCCAGCGCGGCCGGGGCGACAGTGGCGCGCGGCGGCACCTATCTGGCGATGGAAGGGCCGCAATTCTCGTCGCGCGCCGAAAGCCTGCTTTACCGGCAATGGGGCTGCGACGTGATCGGAATGACCGCGATGCCCGAGGCAAAGCTCGCGCGCGAGGCCGAGCTGCCCTACGCGCTGGTCGGGATGGTTACCGATTACGACTGCTGGCGTGGGCGCGGGGAGGCGGTCGAGGTCGCGGCGGTGATCGCGCAATTGATGGCCAATGCCGAGGTCGGGCGGGAATTGGTGGTCCGGCTGGCCGAGATGCTTCCGGGCGAACGGGCGACGTCGCCGATCGACACCGTGCTCGACAGCGCGATCATCACCGCCCCCGAAGCGCGCGAGCCGGCGCTGCTGGCGAAGCTCGATGCGGTGTGCGGGCGGGTGCTGGCTACTCAGCGGTAGATGCGCGCGATCTTCGACGGTGAGACGCCTAAACGGTAGAGCGCGAGACAGGCGAGGTTGCGGATCGAGCGGCGGAGCCAGCCGTCTCGTCGCCAGCGGTCGGCGGAGGTTAGGGCGGTTGCGTCGAGGCGGCGGAGGCGGGTTCGGCCGATGCGGCGGGCTAGGTCGACGTCCTCCATCA
>JALYQH010000105.1 GCA_030855945.1 Pseudomonadota bacterium
ATTCAAAACGAAATGTTCGACCTCGGCGCGGACATCGCCACGCCGTTCGGCACAGACTTCGAGCCCCACGCCCTGCGCATCGTCGCGCGCCAGGTGAGCCGGCTCGAGGAAGAGATTGACGCGATGAACGCGGACCTCTCGGCCCTGACCAGTTTCATCCTGCCCGGCGGATCGGTGGCGGTCGCCATGCTCCACCTCGCCCGCGCGACCGTCCGCCGCGCCGAGCGCGCGGTCGTTGCGCTGGGCGAAAGCGAGCGGATCAATCCCGAGGCAGCCGCTTACATCAACCGCCTGTCGGACCATTTGTTCGTCGCCGCGCGTTCGGTCGCGGCAGCAGAGGGAGGCGATGTGCTGTGGCAACCCGGCGCCACGCGGAACCACTAGACGAGGAGCTGAGCGCGCGGCTGTTCGCAACGCGTGCGCTCACGTTCGACCTAGCGGCGCCTTTGTCGGACGCCGACGCGACGATTCAGCCGCACCCCGACGCCTCGCCCGCCAAATGGCACCTCGCCCACACGACCTGGTTCCTGGAAACCTTCATTCTGCGCGATCACGTCGCCGGATACACGCTCCACGACGAGCGCTATCCGTTCCTGTTCAATTCCTATTATGAAGGCGAAGGCGAGCGCCACGCGCGCCCCCGGCGCGGAATGATCAGCCGGCCGAGCCTGGATGAGATTCGTGACTGGCGCCGCGCCGTCGACGATGCGCTTGCGAAGGCGCTGCCATCTCTGCCGGCTGAGGCGCTGACGCTGATCGAATTGGCAATCCACCACGAGCAGCAGCATCAGGAGCTGTTCCTCACCGACATCCTCGCCACCTTCGCCGAAAATCCGCTCGAGCCCGCTTACGGTCTCCTGGACCCCGCACCCTGTTTCGCGACCGAGCCGGTCGCATGGCTCCCCGGCCGCGACGGGCTGGTGGAGATTGGCGCGCCCCCGGCCAACTTCGCTTTCGACTGCGAGCGCCCGCGCCACCGGGCGCTGCTCCACCCCCACGCCATCGCCAACCGCTGCGTCACCAATGGCGAATGGGCCGAGTTCATCGCCGACGGCGGCTATTCGAAAGCGGCGCTATGGCTCAGCGAAGGCTGGGACTGGGTCCGGCGCGAAGGGGTAAAGGCGCCGCTTTACTGGCGCGAGGATGGTGAGGCGTTCACCCTCACCGGGCGCCGCACGCTAGACCGCGCCGCCCCGGTCGCGCATGTCAGTTACTATGAAGCCGACGCTTTCGCGCGCTGGGCCGGTGCGCGCCTCCCAACCGAGGCCGAGTGGGAGGATTTCGCCGCCAGTGCCGATCCCCGCCTGGGGAACCAGCTTGACCGTGCCGGCGCGGTTGTCCCCCGGCCGGGCGGCGGCCCGTTTGGGGACGTGTGGCAATGGACATCGAGCGCCTTTCTTCCCTACCCCGGCTTTGCGCCCGAAAGCGGCACGGTCGGCGAGTATAATGGCAAGTTCATGTGCGGGCAGATGGTGCTGAAAGGCGCGAGCTGCGCCACCCCGCGCGGTCATAGCCGGCCATCCTACCGCAACTTTTTCCCAGCCTCCGCGCGCTGGCAATTTACCGGAGTCCGCCTTGCTCGAGACCGTTGACCAAGTCGATCCGGCGTTCCGCGCCGATGTTCTCGCCGGCCTCGCCGAGCCGACGCCCGCCATCCCCGCGCGCTGGCTCTACGATTTGCGCGGGTCCGAGCTGTTCGACGATATCACCCGCCTGCCGAGCTATTATCCAACCCGGACCGAAACCGCCTTGCTCGAAGCCAGCATGCCGGAAATCGCCGCCATCGCCTGCGACCGCTGCGCACTGGTCGAGTTCGGCTCGGGCAGCTCGACCAAGACCCCTTTGCTGCTCGGCGCGGTCCATCCCCGCGCTTATGTCCCGATCGACATTTCGGGCGATTACCTTCGGGACAGCGCGGCACGCGTCGATGCGCAATTCCCAAGGATTCCGGTCCATCCCGTGGAGGCCGACTTCACCAAGGAGGTCGTGCTCCCGCCCGCGATCGAGGGGATGCCCCGCCTCGGCTTCTTTCCCGGATCGACGATTGGCAATTTCGTACCGCGCAGCGCGACCGACCTGCTCCGCCACTTCCGCGACATTCTTGGCACCGGATCGAAGCTGCTGATCGGCATGGACCGGGTGAAATCGGTCGAGCGGCTGATCGCCGCCTATGACGACCCGCAGGGCGTCACCGCCAGGTTCAACTTGAACCTCCTCCACCGCATCAACCGCGAGCTGGAGGCGGACATCCCCATCGAGGCCTTCGTTCACCAGGCGCGGTGGCACGACATGAACGGCCGCGTCGAAATGCACCTTGTCGCCACCCGGGACGTCAAGTTCACCATCGACGGTCACCAATTCGCCTTGGCCCAGGGTCAGAGCATCCACACCGAGAATAGCCACAAATATGGCGCCGGTGGAGCCCGCTTGCTGCTCCTCGCCGGCGGCTGGACCCCGCTCGCCGAATGGACCGACGGCGAAGAGGATTTCGCGCTGATTCTCGCGGAAGCTCAGCGCAACCGCTTCGCGCCGTAATCTGTTTGAAGTGCGGCACCGGGCTTTTACAACTAAGATTGTGCAGCGCGTCATGCGCCGCTAAGCCCGCGCCATGCTCTACGCACTCTTCGGCATCATCGACATGATCCTCCAGATTCTGGTGTGGATCCTCATCGCCCAGGTCATCATCAGCTGGCTGGTGGCGTTCAACGTCATCAACACCTCGTCGAACTTCGTCCGCACCCTGCTCGACGCGCTCGACCGGATCACGGCGCCGCTCTACCGGCCGATCCGCAAGATCATGCCCGACTTCGGCGGCATCGATTTCTCTCCGATCGTGCTGATCCTCGCCATCCAGATCGTCCGCAAGCTGCTCGAGGGACTCGCGCTCGAGACCAGCGCGACCCT
>JALYQH010000115.1 GCA_030855945.1 Pseudomonadota bacterium
AGACCGGGGAAACGGTGAAGGCGGCCGAGCGCCCGGTGGTGGTGATCACCTCGAACAATGAGAAGGAATTGCCCGACGCTTTCCTGCGCCGCTGCTTCTTCCACTACATCCGCTTCCCCGACCGCGACACGATGACCCAAATCGTCGAGGTGCATTTTCCGGGCATCCAGAAATTGCTGGTCAGCCGAGCGCTCGACCTGTTCTACGAGGTTCGCGACGTGCCGGGGATCAAGAAGAAGCCGTCGACCAGCGAACTGCTCGACTGGCTCAAGCTGATCCTGCACGAGGACATGCCGCTCGAAGTGCTCCAGGACCGTGACCCGACCAAGGCGATTCCGCCGCTCCACGGAGCGCTGCTCAAGAATGAGCAGGACGTGATGCTGTTCGAGCGGCTGGCGTTCATGGCGCGGCGAAAGGCCTAGCGGTTGGCGGTGACTCCGTCATCGCGATAGGCGATTTCGTAATTGCCCCAGCGGCGGCCGCGTACGAATAGCGGCACGAACACGTTCTTCACCGCGATTGCCGTATCGCCGAGGTCCATCCGGTAGGTGGCGAGCATCGCCGGCCGCTCCGACAGGACCGCCTTGCGCGTGGTTTCGTCCATCAGGATCCGGCGGTTCCGGCAATTGGCCTCATTCCACACCGGGTCCGGGCCCTGCGGCTTGCACCGCTCGGTGAGATGGGTCGGAAGGTAGCCGTTGACGTCGGTGATTGCCGATCCGATGACCGTCCCGTCACGCGCCTTGAACCGGTCGAGGATCGGGCGGATGTGGATATCCGCCCAGTCGCAAAAGCCGTTGTGATATTGCGGCGGATTGGAACCGGCGACCGGCTTATACTCGCGATCGAACAATTGATCGGCGCCAAGCTCGCCCCGGTCGATGGCCGCCTCGATCGTGGCCACCACTTCGCGCATCGCTTCCTGAGTCATCAGGATCATCGGCGTATCGTCGATTTCGGCGCCCGAATTGGCGAGGGTGTCGAGCATCGAGTTCGACATCTGCTCGAGGTGCGACAGCCGCTTTTGCGCCTTGATTAGCGCGCCGCCATTGTCGCGCGCGTCCGCGGCGAAGTCGCTTAGGCCGGCCTTCACGCGGTCGACGCTGGTCTGGATGAGGCTAGTCGAATGGGCGATACCCTCGGTCTGACGATCGACCATCGACACGATATCGGTAACCTCGGCGACGGTCTCGCTGATCTGGCCAAAGCCGGCCTGGGCGGTGCGGCTACGCTCGACGCCGGTCTTGATTTCGGAGGTGACGGCGCCCGCTTCCCGGGTCAGCTCGCCGATGGTGAGGGCGATCTGGCTGGTCGCCGAGCGCGTGTCGTGGGCGAGCTTCTTCACTTCGGCGGCAACCACGGCGAAGCTTCGCCCGGCGTCGCCGGCGCGCGCCGCCTCGATGGTCGCGTTCAAAGCGAGCATGTTGGTCTTGCGGGCGATCGTCTCGATCGTCGAGGAGACCATCTGGACCTGGTTCATCGCCGAGGCGAAGCCGGCCATGCGCTCGCCGAGCTGGACGACCAGCTCGGTCAGTCCCTTGAAGCCGGCGATGGTGCCTTCGATCGCTGCCTTGCCGGCCTCGAGCTTGGCCTTGGCCTGCTCGGACAAGAGCCGCGCCTCGTCGGTCGAATCGCTGACCCGCGCCTGATCGGCCAGCAGCCGAGTGGTGACGTCCTCGAGCCCATCGAGCATCTTGAGATGCTCGCCGATGCGCTCCGCGACATCCTCGACGTATCCGGCCACATCGCTGCACTCGATCGACAGCGATCCGCAATCGCGCGCCACCGCGCGGATCGCATTTTCGGTAACTTCTTCAATGCCAAGCGTCGCCATGTGACGATTTCCCCATGTCCGGTCTGGGGATGAAGTAGCGGACAGTTCCTAAGACCGGGTTAACCACGCATGCTCTCCCTCCGCTCATCCTGAGTAGGGACTGAGCGAAGCGAAGGCCCGTATCGAAGGACATCCTCGATACGCCATTTCGACGGCTCAATGGCTACTCAGGATGAACGGGTTGGGCTAAAGACCGTCCTCATGTTCATCGGTTTCGTCGAGGCGCTCCGGCGCGGGGGGATTCCCGCCAGCTTGAAGGAGCATCTGCTGCTGCTCGAGGCGCTCGACGCCGAGGTCATCGCCGCGGAGCCCGAGCAATTCTATTATCTCGCACGCGCCACATTCGTTCACGACGAAAGCCAGCTCGACCGCTTCGACCGCATCTTCGGGCAAGTGTTCAAGGGGCTGGTCGGTCCGGCGGGCGAGGATATGAAGACCGAAATTCCCGAGGAATGGCTGCGGCTGATCGCGGAGAATTATCTGACGCCCGAGCAGATGGAGGCGATCAAGGCGCTGGGGTCATGGAACGAGATCATGGAAGCGCTCAAGCAGCGCCTCGCCGAGCAGGAAGGCCGGCACCAGGGCGGCAACAAATGGATCGGCACCGGCGGCACTTCGCCGTTCGGGCATGGCGGATATAATCCGGAGGGCGTGCGGATCGGCGGGCCGGGGCGCCACGGCCGCGCGATCAAGGTATGGGAACAGCGCGAATTTCGCGATCTCGACGGGGAGCGCGAGCTTGGCACGCGCAACATCAAGGTCGCGCTTCGCCGCCTGCGCCGCTTCGCCCGCGAAGGCGCGGCCGACGAGCTCGATCTCGACGCGACCATCGACGGCACCGCGCGCCAGGGCTGGCTCGACGTCCACATGCGGCCCGAGCGGCACAATGCGGTCAAGCTGTTGCTGTTCCTCGACATCGGCGGGTCGATGGATGGGCATGTGAAGGTCGCCGAGGAACTGTTCTCGGCATGCCGCACCGAGTTCAAGCATCTCGAACATTATTATTTCCACAACTGCATCTACGAAGGCGTGTGGAAGGACAATCGCCGCCGCCACGTCGAGAAGATTTCAACGCTCGACATCCTCCACAAATATGGCCGCGACCATAAATTGGTGATCGTCGGCGACGCCGCGATGAGCCCCTATGAAGTCACCCACGCCGGGGGATCGATCGAACATTATAATGAGGAAGCCGGCGCGCTGTGGCTCAAGCGGCTGACCGACGCCTATCCGAGCTCGGCATGGATCAATCCCACCCCCGAACCCTATTGGCGCCACTCGGCCTCGACCGCGATCATCAAGACGTTGATGAACGAACGTATGTACGCGCTCACGCTCGACGGGCTTGATGAGGCAATGCGGGAGTTGAGCCGGAAGCGATGAGCAAATCTTTGATCGACCGCGACCACATGATCGAGCCCATGCTGGTGGCATGCCCATCATTCGAGCCGCGGTGGCACGAGTTTTTAGACGAGTGGGTCGGCAACCCCATACTTTTCGAGGACGGCAGCGATGGCGAGCTGCCAATGTATCTCGCTCTCGGTGACCTCGCCAATCATCTGATCGAAAAGCTGGAATCGGGCGAGACAAAGGACTTCCCTACCATCTTTGGAGTTGTTGAGGACTGGAATGTTCATGGCGAGCATTATGTCGCAGAAGCCGCTACGATCGGCCTCATCGAAGATCTAACAAACGAACATAGATATCGACGGTTGAAGCCGGATGATATGCTACCTTGGCTTGGGCCCGAAAGCGCAAAATCCTGGCACGCGCTCTTAGAATTCTGGGAGCGCCTCGACAAAGAGCGAAGCATCTTAAGCCGCGTAAAGGAGAAACTCGCTGGATTCTTCACGCCAACCAGCTTCGTCAGCCGAAGCTAACGCGTCGAGGTCGCCCGGCTCGGTGCCGGCGTCATCGACCCACTCGCGCAGTGCGGGGCCGCCGTTGATGACGTCGATCGGAAGCTTGCCGAACGCATATTCGTAGGGGAAGTCGCGCCACAGTTCGTAGTCGGGGAAGAGGGTGCGGATCGCCTTGAAGGCGAGCGCCTGGAGCCGCCACGGTTTGAATGCGGCGTGATCGTAGGCGTCGCCCTCGGCGTGGATGTGGACGCCGCTGCACAGCTGGCCGACATGCTTGTGGAAGGTCGGCTCGAAGCTGATGTCGCGAAGAATGCAGCCTTCGAGCCATTGCGGGGCGAGATCGCGCATGATGCGGATGATAGCGCGGCCGTCGATGTCAGGGGCGCCGAACAGTTCGAGCGGCCGAGTGGTGCCCCTGCCCTCGCTCAGCGTCGCGCCTTCAAGCATTACCGTGCCGGCATAGCAGCGCGCCATGTTGAGGTTGGGGGCGTTTGGCGAAGGGTTGATCCAGATGCGGTCGGCCGGCCAGCCGAAGCCGAGGCCTTCGTCGGGCCGATAGCCCTCCATCTCGATCACGCGATAATCGACGTCGAGCTTGAAGTGATCGATGAACCAATGGCCAAGTTCGCCCAGCGTCAGACCGTGGCGCATCGGGATCGGGCCGGCGCCGACAAAGCTTTCCCAGCCGGGGCGAAGTGTCAGGCCCTCGACCGGGCGTCCGGCGGGATTGGGGCGGTCGAGCACCCACACGCTTTTGCCGTGCTCGGCGGCGGCTTCGAGCATGTAAAGCAGCGTCGTGATGAAGGTGTAGATGCGGCAGCCGACGTCTTGGAGGTCGATCAGCACGGTGTCGAAGGTCGACATCGACTGGCCGGACGGGCGGCGGACCTCGCCATAGAGACTGAACACCGGGATTTCGTGGACCGGATCGATGAAGTCCGGGCTTTCGACCATATTGTCCTGCTTGTCGCCGCGCAGGCCATGCTGCGGGCCGAAGGCGGCGGACAAGCGGATGTCGCCCAGGGCGGCGAGCGCATCGAGGCTGTGGGTCAGGTCGCGAGTGACCGACGCGGGGTGGGCGAGCATGGCGACCCGCTTGCCGATGAGCGGGGCGCGAAGCGCGGGGTCGGCGAGGAGCCGTTCGATGCCGAATTTCATGGGGATGCTATTCCGGCAGGCGGGCGACGAAGCAAGAGGGATCGTGGAAATCGGGCGCTCCGGCGGGGTGGGCGAGCGCCCAATAGCTCTTCGTACCATCGCGCCCGTCTATCACGGCAGAAAAATTGGCTGCCCACTGATTTCGGGCCCACTTCGGCAAGGCAATCCGTGCGGACAATTCGAATCTATTGTTCCAGTCGGTCGATACGATCGCAGGTGTGTCGACGTCGGCATTTCGCATCCCGCTTCGATAACCGTCGAAGCTGTAAGCCGCCCATTCGCCCGAGGGGCTAAAGTTGAACTCGACATAGCTGGGTCCATTCGACGGCCTCAAAAACACCTCGAAACAGGTGCGTTCCCAAAGCCCATCGGCCCGAAGGTCAGCGTTTTGCTTAACGTCGGGCTTGATTGTGGCTGGAAGGGCTATTTCGCTCGTGTCGCCGGGAATGCGGAACGTCATCCTAAGGACTTCTCCCTCGCGACGGAAGCGAACCCAAGGTCGCGCGATCGAGCTTGAAGATTGGGGATGCTGGAGCAGCAAGATCGGCTTCATCACTCTTCCCTACCGTCATTCCCGCGAAAGCGGGAACCCCGCTTTGTGGCTTGCCGCGAAAGAAGCGGGATCCCCGCTTTCGCGAGGATGACGGGTTCGGTAGGAGAGCGCATGACTTCTTACCAGTCCTCCCTCCTCCGCCTGCTCCACGAGCGCGGCTATATCCATCAGGCGACCGACGCCGCTGCGCTGGACGCATTGGCGTCGCGCGAAATCATCCCCGGCTATATCGGGTTCGACGCCACGGCACCGAGTCTTCATGTGGGCAGCCTCGTCCAGATCATGATGCTTCGGCGGCTGCAGCAGGCGGGGCACAAGCCGATCGTGCTGATGGGCGGCGGCACGACCAAGGTCGGCGACCCGTCGGGCAAGGACGAGAGCCGTCAGATGCTGACCGAAGAGGGCATCAAGGCGAACATCGCCTCGATCCGGCGGGTGTTCGAGCATTTCCTGACATTTGGCGACGGGCCGACCGATGCGATCATGGTCGACAATGACGAGTGGCTGGGCAAGCTGGGCTACCTCGATTTGCTGCGCACGGCCGGGCCGCACTTCACCGTCAACCGCATGCTGACCTTCGATTCGGTCAAGCTCAGGCTCGACCGCGAGCAGCCGCTGACCTTCCTCGAATTCAACTATATGATCCTCCAGGCTTACGACTTTCGCGAGCTGTCGCGGCGCGCCGGCTGCCGGCTCCAGCTCGGCGGATCAGACCAGTGGGGCAATATCGTCAATGGCATCGAGCTGACGCGGCGGATGGACGGCACCGAGGTGTTCGGCGTTACCACGCCGCTCATCACGACGGCCGATGGCGCCAAGATGGGCAAGACCGCGAGCGGCGCGGTGTGGCTCAATGCGGATCAGCTAAGCGCTTACGATTATTGGCAGTTTTGGCGGAATACGGCGGATGCCGATGTCGTGAAGTTCCTCAAGCTGTTTACGGACTTGCCGCTCGAGCGGATTGCCGAACTGGCGCGTCTAGAGGGTCAGGCGATCAACGACGCGAAAGTCGTGCTGGCGAACGAGGCGACCGCGCTGCTGCATGGGGCCGAGGCGGCGACGAGTGCCGAGGCGACGGCACGCGAGACATTCGCGGGCGGCGGCGCGGGTGAGGATTTGCC